>JBKKBS010000341.1:0-6833 GCA_046713815.1 Tepidiformaceae bacterium | reverse complement strand
GCGTTACCACCTGAAGGAGATTCACTCGAAGCTCGAAACGGGCGGGCAGCGTTCGTCCCTGCGTTGGTACCGGCTACGGGCGCTCATGCCGGGAGCGCTGTTCGGTTCGCGTGCTGCTTCGGCGGCGGCAACGAGCGCGGTGTTCGGCATCGCGGGCGTGCTGGCGGTGGGCGCGGTTCTCGCACGACCATCGGACGATCAGGTGGAGGATGGCGCGCACCCCTGCCCAAGCGTGTACAGCTTCATTCCTGGCACGACCTTCGAAGAGATTGCGCGGGTCGGAGACAAGTCCGTCTCCGATATCCGCTTATTGAATCCAGGACTGACGGAAGAACAGCTCGCGAACGGCTTCAACGAAGTGATCGTGGGTTCGCGAGACCACGCAGAGTGCGGCGCGGCCACGGTAGTCCCAACGTTTCCCCCAGGAGAGACGTCCACCGGCAGAACGCCGCAGACGAAACCGTCCATCGCCAGGCCGACGCCTACCGTGGCCGGGAGCCCTTAGACGCGAGCGACGGCGGCGTCGATTGCGTCTTCGAGGGTGGCGACCATGAGGTCGAGGTCGGCGCTTGTGATCGTGAAGGGTGGGCCGAGCATGACGCAGTCCTGGGCGATGCCGGAGCCACCGGGGTAGAAGAAGACGCCGCGTTCGAGTCCAGCGGCCATGACGCGATTGACCATGCGCGTCGCGGCGGGGAAATGCTCCAACGTCGAGCGGTCCTTGACGAGCTCGATGCCCCACATCAGGCCGATGCCGCGCACGGAGGCGACGTTCGGGTGTTCGCGGATGCGGGCGAGTTTCGCGCTGAGCTCGTCGCCCATGGTGGCGCAGCGAGCGACGAGGTCTTCTCGTTCCATGATCTCAAGCACCTTGTCCGCGACGGCGGCGGCCGCGGGGAGGTTTGAATACGTGTAGAACATGACGTCCTCGCCCCGGGCGGCGATCGGCGCGAGCACGGCCTCGGTGGCGAAGACACCGCCCATGGGCATGTAGCCGCCGCTCAGACCCTTGCCGCTCACCATGATGTCCGGGGTCACGCCCCAGTGCTGGACGGCGAAGTTCACCCCCGTGCGGCCAAAGCCGCTCATGACCTCGTCCGCGATGAGGAGGACGCCGTACTTGTCGCAGATCTCGCGCACGCGGGGCCAGTAACTGGGCGGGGGCACGACGACGCCACCGGCGGAGCCGATGACCGGCTCGCAGATGAACGCTGCGACGGTGTCGGGGCCTTCGGCGAGGATGACCTCTTCGAGCGCATCGGCGGCGGTCTCGCGACAGCGCTTTTCGCAGCGGCCGGTGAAGCATTCGAGGCAGTAGGGCGCGCGCACCTTGGGGTGGGAGGCGAGCAGCGGCTCGTAGCCGCGGCGACGGTTTTCGTGGCCACCAACGGCAAGGGCCCCGAGCGAGGTGCCGTGGTAGGAGAGGTCGGTGCCGATGACCTTCCAGCGGGACTCTCGGCCGGAGGCGACGTGGTAGTGCCGGGCGAGACGGATGGCAGCCTCCACCGACTCCGAGCCGCCGCTGACGAACAGGCACTGCGTCAGGCCCTCCGGCAGCCAGCTCTCGCGCAAGCGTTCGACGAGCCGGGCGCGGTGGGGCGTGGCGAAGAGGGGAACGACGTAGCTGCACTCCTCGATCGCTTTCGCGGCGGCCTGCGCGACTTCGGCCCGGCCGTGGCCGATGTTCGCGACGATCGCGCCGCCAGCCGCATCGAGGATGCGGCGACCGGCGGGCGTAATGAGGTACGCGCCCTCGGCGGATGCGATCGCGAATGGCAGGCCCTTATGGGGCACGAACTGGTTGGCACGCAGGTCGTCGTTGTCCATGCGGCGATTGTCGATGGGCGAGCCGCCATGACGCAACGGGCCCAAAGAACAAGCGGGTTGTTGGAACGGCGAGTCGGCGACAGGTTCCGCCCAGAGCGCCAAGAACATGGGAACCGCCTGCGGGGTTTTAGCGGCGGCGGGACTTCCTATTCGGTGGGCGCGGCGTTTTCGTGAGGGTGGGAAGGGTGAAGACGAAGGTGGTGCCACGGCCGACTTCGCTGGTCGCCCAGATCTCGCCGCCGTGCGCGCGCACGATCTCGCGCGTTATAGCCAGTCCAAGGCCGTAGCCTTTTGTGCCGCTCGGGCCGCTCGGGCCGTTGGTGTGCGTTGCGCCGTTCTGTTTCGCGCGATAGAAGCGTTCGAAGAGGTGGGGCACATCTTCCTGGGGGATGCCGACGCCGGAGTCGGTGACGGTCACCTGGACTACGCCGGGCTGGAGGTCACGAGAAGCAACGCGCACCATCCCTCCTTCGCCCGTATGGCGGAAGGCGTTGTCGAGGAGGTTGTTGAGCACCTGTTCGAGGCGGTCGAAGTCGCCCCGTATGCGCGAGTCTGCATGGGTGCGGACCTGCAGTGCCACGCCCGCCTCCTCCGCGCGGATGGCGAACACCTCGTGGATGTGCTCGAGGAGCTCATTGAGGCTGAGGTCTTCCTGGCGCATCGATACCTGCCCGCTCTCGATGCGGGCGAGGTCGAGCAGCTCCTCCACGAGGCGGAGGACACGGTTCGATTCGTTGTGGATGATGCGGGCGGAGCGATCGATGCCGGCGGGGTCGTCGATCGTGCCGTCGGTGATCGCCTCACTGAACCCGCGGATGGAGGTGAGGGGAGTCTTGAGTTCGTGCGAGATGTTGGCGAGGAAGTCGCGCAAGGTCTGCTGGGAGCGCTGCACCTCTTCGGTCATACGGTTGAAGTTCGAGGCGAGATCGCGCACTTCGCGGGGGCCGGTGGCGGGTACGCGCTGGCGATAATTACCACGGGCCACGCTGCGGGCCGCGCGGGCGATGTTCCTGAGGGGAGCGCCGACGCTCTGGGCGAGGAGAAAGCCGAGTACAAGGGCCGCGGCGACGCCGATCAGCCCCGAAAAGAGCAGCCGCGGAACGAGATCGCCGAATACCTCGCCGAGGCCGGCGGCAGGCTTGGCCACGACGATCCCATCCGCGCGGGTGCCCGGAAAGCGATCGAGAACGCCGGGGCTGAGCTTCGTGACCACGCAGAGGAGGTCGGGCTGGTCGACCAATTGGAGCTCACAAGTGGACTGCTCGACTTCGCCGGACTGGTTTGAACCGCGGCGGGCGTTGCCGTTGACCACACGCGCGCCTTCAAGGTTCGTACCGCTTGGCGCGGCGAAGCCAGGGAGGACGTTTCCGTCGGCATCGACGATGGCAACGGTAGTCTCATCGCCCGGGTTGGAGAGGACGCTGCGCACCGAGCTGAGGAGCCGCGCTTCGTCGGCCGCGGGAAGGAGGCTGGGTTCCTCGGCGGCGTCACGGATTTGCTCGATGGCCAGCGAGTTGATGACGCGGCTGAGGTCTTCGAGGTTGCCGTAGGTGATGTCGTTGCGATAACCGCCGAGGAGAAGGAAGAGGCTGACCGCGGCGAGGCCCAGCGTCACGACGATGATGACGATGTAGCTGAGGAACAGTCTGACCTGGAGACTCCCTATCAAGCGCAGCCCTCCAGGGCGGGAGCAAGCCTACGCGGAAACATCGAGCAGCTTGTAACCGACACCGCGCAAGGTTTCGATCTGCACTCCCGCGCCGTCGAGTTTCGATCGCAGGTGTTGGACATGCACATCGACGGTGCGCGTCTCGCCGGCATAGTCATAGCCCCAGACGGTCCCGAGCAGTTGGTCGCGCGTGAGGGCGATGCCGGGGTTCTCGGCGAAGGCGACGAGCAGATCGAACTCCTTGGTGCGAAGGTCGAGGCGTTCGCCGCCGATTTTGACTTCGCGGCGCGCCTTATCGAGGGAGAGGTTGCCCACCGCGAGCGTGTTTTTCGGGCGATTACCGGACTCGTAGCGGCGGAGGATGGCTTTGACGCGGGCGACGAGTTCGCGAGGATTGAAGGGCTTGGTCATGTAATCATCGGCGCCGAGTTCTAACCCAACGATCTTGTCCACGTCCTCGGAGCGGGCGGTGAGCATGAGGACGGGCACATCGCTCGCGCGGCGCAACTCGCGGCAAACCTCGAAACCATCCATGCCGGGCATCATCACGTCCAGGAGGACGATGTTCGCGGGGTTTTGTTTGAATCGCTGGATGGCCTCGTATCCATCGGCGGCGAAGTCGACGATGAAGCCTTCCTTTTCGAGATAGAGTGCGGCCAGTTCGCGGATGTTCTGTTCGTCGTCGACGAGGAGGATCCTTGTAGCCATGTGCCCCACGGCCTGCGATGGAGGCCCGCTGTCAGTATGCGCCCGTGGGCACCGGACCTGCCACCCGCTTGCGCGGGCGGGGTAGGCAGATCGCGGAGCCCCGTGGCGTACCCGAGGGGTGTCTCGGCGCGCGGGGCCGTACCGCGCGCCGTTGAGCACAGTCTGGCGGGCACAGGTAAACGGCGTGCGTTGTCTGTGCAAACTGCGTGTAAAACTTTGACGAACGCGGTGCCGGCGGAGGCTCGTCGTTAAACCTTCGTTAACGGAGCCGACCTACGTTGCGGACATCCACTGGAGCGTTCAGTGAGGGAAGGGAAACAGGAAGAGAAAGTATGATGGATACCCTTTTTGGCAGGAAGCGGATGTGGGGCTTGATGCTCGCCCTCGTCGCGCTGGTCGCATTCACGGGGGGCGCGTGCGGCGGCGACGACGATGACGATGACACCACACCCGCGGCCACCTCGGCGGCTTCGCCCACGCAGGCCGGCGGGATTGACTACAGCAAGCTAAATGGCGAAGTCCGCGTCGACGGCTCTTCGACCGTCTTCCCGATCTCCGAGGCCGTGGCCGAGGAGTTCCAGAAGAAGGCAAAGGGCGTGACGCCCAAGGTTGCGCTTTCCGGTACCGGTGGCGGCTTCGAAAAGTTCTGCCGCAAGGAGATCGACATCTCGGACGCCTCCCGCCCGATTAACCAGAAAGAGAAGGACGCCTGCGTAGCGGCCGGGATCGTCGATACGGTGGAACTCCAGGTCGCAATCGACGCCCTGACGGTGGTCATTAACCCTCAGAACACATGGGCCAAGTGCATGACCACTGCCCAGTTGACAGCGGCCTTCAAGACCGATGGGTCAAAGCAGTGGAAGGACATCGATCCCTCCTGGCCCGCCGAGAACATCAAGTTCTACTTCCCCGGCGCTGACTCGGGGACGTTCGACTACTTCAAGGAAGCGACCAAGCTTCGCGGCGAGGCGAGCAAGGAACCGCCCCATCGCGCGGACGGCACTGCTTCCGAGGACGACAACGTGCTCGTGAAGGGCATCGAAGGCGACAAGAACGCCATCGGCTACTTCGGCTTCGCCTACTTCGAAGAGGCCGGCAAGAAGCTGAAGGCCCTCGAAGTCGACGGCGGCAGCGGTTGCGTCCCGCCGACGTTCGAAAACGCCCTCAGCGGGAAGTACAAGCCCTTGAGCCGCCCCCTCTTTATCTACACAAGCACCACCCTCCTCAAGGAGAAGCCCCAGGTGCTCGGCTTTGTGAAGTTCTACCTGGACAACACCCAGGCGCTCTCCAAGGAAGTCGGCTACATCAGCCTCCCGAACGATCTGTTGAAGACCCAGCAGGACAAGATAGCGGCGTTGCTGCCGAAGTAGCGGCCGGACGATAGCGGGGGATCGGGCAGCGCGTTAGACTGCTGCCAGTCTCGCGAAACCCGGAATGGCCCGCCTCCATGGCGGGCCATGCCATCACCGGTCAGGAAGCAAGCATGGCAGTGCATGTCCTTGGCGACGACGAACGTGCGGCGCTGGAACGGCGCCTGAAGAAGTCGTTTGCGCGGCGCCCCCAGGAAGTTGTCATCGTCAGCTTGCTCTGGCTGTGTGGGATCATCTCGCTCGTGACGACGGTCCTCATAGTGATGACTCTGTTCAACGAGACCTATGAGTTTTTCGACGAAGTCTCTCCGCGAGAGTTCCTCTTAACGACCAATTGGCAGCCCCTTTTCGAGCCGGAGGCGTTTGGCATCTGGGAGCTCGTGGCGGGCACCCTCAACGTCCTCCTCTGGTCGCTCGCCATTGCATTGCCCTTGGGGCTGGCGGCGGCGATCTACCTGAGCGAGTACGCCGCCCCCACGAC
The DNA here is from genome assembly GCA_046713815.1 of Tepidiformaceae bacterium. Lineage (GTDB taxonomy): Bacteria > Chloroflexota > Dehalococcoidia > Tepidiformales > Tepidiformaceae > JBBDMZ01. Next base: position 778 of record JBKKBS010000341.1, on the reverse strand, counting down.
GCGACGCATTCTGAAGCCAATTCTCGAGGCGCTCGCGGGGGTGCCCACCGTCGTCTATGCCTTCTTCGCCCTCACCGTCGTCACGGAAGACATCCTTCGCCCGACGCTGGGCGACGACCGCGTGCCGATCTTCAATGCGCTCAGCGCCGCCGTCGTGATGGCCATCATGATCCTGCCCACGATCGCCTCCGTCTCGGAGGATGCGATGTCGAATGTGCCGCGCGACCTCCGGGAGGCTGCCTACGGCCTCGGATCGACGCGCATGGAGGTCGCCCTCAGGGTGGTCTTCCCCGCAGCCCTGGGCGGCATCATCGCCGCCATCCTGCTCGCCATCGCACGTGTCATCGGCGAGACGATGATTGTCGCCATCGCCGCGGGTTCGACACCGAGCCTCACGCTCGCGCCGCTGGAGAGCGTACAGACGATGACGGGCTACATGTTGCAGGTGGGCCTTGGCGATGTGGGCCGCGGCACCATCCAGTACACGTCGCTCTTTGCCGTGGCGACGGCCCTCTTCATCTTCACTTTCATCGTCAACGTTGCGGCCGCCATCATTGTCAAACGATTCCGGGAGGCCTACGACTGATGTCCTCACCCGCCGTCCGTGAGCCCTCCCTGCGCGCCCAGGGGACGGTCGCTCGCCGCCAGGCCGTCTCCCGTGCGTCACGCTACGTCCTGCTGGGCGCGACGCTGTTCGCCGTCCTCGTCCTCGTATACTTGGGGATCGATGTCGTGCGCACGGGAGGCGGCACACTCTCGTGGGACTTCCTCACGAACT
>JBKKBS010000340.1:0-7686 GCA_046713815.1 Tepidiformaceae bacterium | reverse complement strand
GTGGTCGATAGCGAAGCGGGTGGCCTCGACGCGGCCGTGGGCGCCGATCTTGGCGTAGGCGTTGGCGATGTGCGTTTCGACCGTGCGTCGGCTGAGCACAAGCCCGTCCGCGATCTCCTGGTTGCTGCTCCCGCCCGCCACCAGCCGCAGGATCTCGACCTCGCGCGGGCTGAGGCCGGCGAGCGGGGGTGACGGTTCCTCGGGGCGGCTCACATGTCGCGCCTCCAGGGCCGCGAAGACCTCACGCGGGAGTGTCTCAAGGCCGAGGCCCACACCGCTCAGGTACGCCTCGTCGAACCCTGCGCCGAGCCGCACCGCGCAGGTGTAGAGGGCGGCGTCGAAGAGGACGCGATCCACCCGGTCGATGTGATGTGCGCGTCCATGGTCGAATGCAGCGAGCAAGCTGGCGGCCTCGGCTGGATCACCGATTTCCGCCTGGATGGCCGCGTAGCACCAGACTGCAGTGAAGGCGACATGGTTCTCAGAAAGGCGCAGAGCGAGGCCGAGAGTCTCCAGTAAGAGGCCCCTGGCGCGCTCGAAGTCCCTTGCTTGAATGGCCGACAGCGTGAGATTCGTACACGCCAGGCTCTCCAGGCGGGCGTTGCTAATGGCGACAGAAATCGCCCGGAGCCGCTCGTAGCAACGGATTGCCTCTGCGAGGTCTCCGTTCCGACGTGCTATCTCCCCGGCTCCGTTGAAAGCAACAGCCTCAAGGTGGGGAACGCCCGCTTGATGAGCGAGGCGGAGGGCGCGGTCGTTGCTTGTCTTGGCCAGCTCAAACTCGCCAAGCTCCATGCGCGCGGCGCTCATTTCAAGTAGCGCCTGTGCCTCCGCCCCGCGCGACCCTGCGCGCACCGCGGCGGCCACCCCCCGCTCCGCCGCATCACGAGCCGCCACCGGGTCGTCGTTGTACTGGAGCACATGGGCGCGCCAGGAGAGGAACCGGGCCAGCATCACGTCGTCTCCCAACTCACTCGCCAGCTCCTCACCCGCATCAGTCGCATCCAGCGCCACATCCATCTCCAGCTTGAAGATGGCGCCCCAGGCCAGGATCTGGGTGGCTGTCAGGCGCGCCCCCGCCGGCGCCGAAGCTCCGTGCCGAAGGAGCCTGCGGGACGCCTCATACGCTTCGCCCAGGTGCCCGCGATGGTTCCAGAAGATGCGCAGCGCACCACAAATGACGAGCCCATCGGGTAGCGACAGCGGAAAGCCAGAAGCCCACGCCAGCGCCGCGCGAAGGTTGTCGAGGTCGCACTCCAGCAGTTCGAGCCAGTACGGGACGGACCAGGTCTCGAGGTGAGGTTCAGCACTTTCCGCCAACTCCCGGAACCACTGGCAGTGGCGCCTGCCCACGCTTTCCGCTTCGCCACAGGCCTCAAGCTCGTTCCTGGCGAACTCCAGGATCACTTCGAGGAAGCGGAAGCGGCCATCACTCTCGGGCGATGCGACCACCAGGGAGCGGTCCGCAAGCGATTCCAGCAACGCAAAGACATCGGTCTCTTTCAAGTCGCCGAATGCGCAGATGCCTTCGGCTGCTTCGAGCGTCCATCCCCCGCTGAAGACGGCCAGTCGCCGGAAGAGGGTCTTCTCGGGCTCGCTCAGCAGGTCATAGCTCCAGCGCACAGCTCCCTCGACGGTGCGTTGCCGCTCGGGCGCCGTGCGGGCGCCACCGGCGAGCATCGGCAGGCGCTCGCCCAGTCTCGCCGCGAGTTTGTCGACGGGAAGGGTGCGCATGCGCGCGGCGGCCAGCTCCGTGGCAAGCGGCAGCCCGTCGACGGCGTTGCAAACCTTCACGACAGCGGCCACGTTCTCCGAACGTAACGTGAAGCTCGGATTCACGAGCCGAGTGCGGTCCAGGAAGAGCGTAATCGCCGGCACCGAGGCGAGGGCGTCTGGCGACAACGTCTCGGCGCCCGGCGGAAGCACCAGCGGGACGACGCGCTGCACCAGTTCGCCGGGCACAACCAGGGGCTCGCGACTCGTAGCGAGAACGCGGAGGTGGAGACACGCCTCAAGCAAGCGCTGCACAACGGTTGCGGAGGCGTCGATGACCTGCTCGCAGTTGTCGAGCACGAGGAGCAACGCGCGCTCGCCAATTATCTCCATAAGGCCGGGCAACGGCTCGCCCGGGACCTCCGACGCCCCGACGGCGGCGCGGATCGTCTCCGGGAGCCGGCTGCCGTCGCGGAGGGCGGAGAGGTCCACGAACCAGGCGCCGTCGCGGTAGTCCGCGGCGACGGCGCGCGCCACCTCAATCGCCAGTCGTGTTTTGCCCACGCCACCGGGACCCACAAGTGTGACCAGCCTGTGCTCGCGAAGCGCGTCCACGCCGGCGCGGATCTCGTCCTCACGCCCGAAGAAGGTAGTGAGCGGTTGGGGCAGGCTCCCGGCGGGCATGGCGCCATTGTAGAGGTGCCTGGTTCACCTGCCCTACGGTGGCACCACGTATTGCCGACCAGGCGTCGATCGTTCACGTTGGAGGAATGACCTAATTGCAACACTTCTGCAATTTTTCGACGCGAACGTCGAAAGATTCGCGTTCGGACGCTTGCACGAAACGTTGCGATGCCTTCCGAACGTAAACGGTCACATAACCGATCCGCGACTTGTGAAACTTCCCTTCCAGTGTCTCGAACGTGCACATAAGGCCATTGAACGCCGGGCACATGGGGGCTAGATTGCCCTCACGCCAGCACCGGCCGGTGGCCCCATTTGCCCTGAGCCCCCCGGCAATCCGGGCGACGTTGGACACTACCCGGCCCCGGCTCACCCCCGTGACACCGCTCACTTCGAGAAAGGAGCATGCCCGCGCATGTTTGGCAGCTGCATGGCCGATGATCGCGAACTCGCGCGTGCATGGCAGGCGGTGCTGGGTCAACTCCAAATTGACCTTGCTCCGTCCAGCTACACGACCTTTCTCGTGGGCACGTCCGCTGCTCGCCGCGATGGCGACACCCTCCTGGTGGAGGGCAATCGCCTCAATGTCGACCAGGTGAACGGCGCCTACAACCTCATGATCGAGCGCGCGGCGTACCGCGTGTTCGGCGAGGATCTTCGCGTGTTCTTCGTCCCGAAAGGCTCGGCTGCGGCCTACGCCCAGGGGGACGAGCACCCCGCCAGCGCCGACATCACGCCCGGCCCCAGTGCCGGGCCGATCGTCGGCGTCCTCGACCGGTCGTACACCTTCGAGCGGTACATCCCCGCGGACGGGAACAAGCTCGCCATGAGCGCTTGCGAACAGGTCCTGGCGGATGTCAGCTATCACGCGAACCCTGTGGTCATTTTCGGGCGGCCGGGGCTCGGGAAAACGCACCTCTTGCACTCCCTCGCTCAGCGCGCGGCCGCACGCGGCTGGAGCGTCGCGCTGGTCACCGCCGAGGACTTCACAACGCGATTCACGCGATCCTTGAGGGACCACTCGATTGACGAGTTCCACGCCGCCATGCGTCCCGTACGCTTGCTTCTGATCGACGACCTCCACGACCTCGTGGGGAAGACCAAGACGCAAGAGGAATTCGGTTACACGATGGACGCGATCGGCCATGCCGGCGGCTCCGTCGTAGCCACGAGCGAGCAGGACCCGAAAGACCTGCCCTTCCTCGACCGGCTCGGATCGCGCATCTCCGAGGGCTACACTGCTCGTGTCCTGCCCTTCATGCTGGCCGAGCGGCGCCAGTATGTTGATATGCTCGCCCGAGAACAGGCGGTCTCGCTGCCGACGTGGGCGGTGGACCGCATTGTTGGGATGGAGGTGCCATCCGTGCGTGCGCTGCGAGGCGCGGTGAACGATGCGATCCAACTCGTGCGTTGCCAGATGCTCGACCTCCAACGGCTCGATGCCGTGTTGACGCGCATCGCCGTGATCGAGGCGACCACCGGGGACCTCGGCGAACGCGAACTGTTGGACGCAGTGGCCCGCCACTTCTCGCTCTGCTTCGACGACCTCGCGAGCAATGCGCGGACCAGCAACGTTACCGGCGCACGGGCGATTGCCGCCGCCGCACTCCAGGAGAAGGGCAAGAGTCTCGCGCAAATCGGCGAGCTGCTCGGGCGCAATCGCGGCACGATCGCCGGCCTCGCCGAGCGTGGCCATCGCCTTCTCGCGTCCGAGCCCGGCCTGCGCGCGCGCCTCGCGGGCTAGCGCGCCATTGATTGGTATTCGCGGTTCGGCATCATGCCCGTGGCGCTGGCGAGGCGGTTCGTGAAGTTGAACATCGCAGCCACTTCGGCGATGTCCCACACGTCCTCCTCGCTGAAGCCCAGCTCCATCAGGTCCGCGATGTCTTCAGGCGTGCACTCCGCGGGGGTAAGCGTGAGTTTGACGGCGTAGTCGAGCATCACGACTTGCCGGGGCTCGAGACCGGCGCGGCGGTAGTCGAAGGTCACGCGGTCGCCCTTGACCGGGTCCTTGAGCAACGCGCGCACAGAGAACCCGTGGGCGGTGAGGCAGTAGAGGCACTGGTTCTGCATGGAGACGGCAACCGAGATCATCTCCCGCTCTGCCTTGGACACCCCGGGGCTTCCTTGCATCAGGTCTTCGAAGTGGGCGAGCCATTTGCGGAAGCGTTCCTCCCGCCAGGCGAAGGCGAGGAAGACGTTCGGGACGAAGCCGAGCTTCTCGTCCAGCGTTGCAAACATGGCCTGGGTGTCGGCGGAGAGCGTGTCGCGAGGAGCGATGGGGAACCAGGAGATCTCGTGGTCGTGCATGGGAAACACCGTACACCTGGTACGAGTCCAAAGTGCTGAGTTCTCGGTCCAAATGCGGCGACGAGCCGCGGACGAAGAACTTTGGACTCGTTGGACCTCTTGCCGTGCGCCGCGCTGTTCGGCGTCTCCCAGCGACGCGCCCCCGCCGTCGCTACCGCGAGAAAGGGGTGGCCTGTACCCTGTGGGCTGCATGTTGCTCGCAGCGCTTCTCCCCTTCCTCGCCATTGACATCAATATCGACCCGGTGATGGCCGAATTCGGGCCATTCACGCTCACCTGGCACGGTCTCTTCACGGCCGTAGGCATCATCGCCGGGGTCTCCCTTTCCGTTTGGATCGCGAAGAAGGACGGCATCCCCTCGGAGATTGCGCAGGAGATCGCGCTCGTGGGCGTACCCTGCGCGATCGTGGGTGCGCGGCTCTTTTTCGTGGCCGAACACTGGGACAGGTTTAGCGACGACCCGGCGGAGATCATCACCGGCATCACGGAGGGCGGGATAACGCTCTATGGCGGCTTGCTCGGCGGGGTCCTCGGCGGGGTGCTCTATGGCTGGTTCCATAAGTGGCCGATCCCCATCGGGCTCGATGCGGCGGCGCCTGGGATGGTGTTGGGCCAGGCGATCGGTCGCCTCGGCGACCTGATCAACGGCGAACACCACGCCGACGAAAGCGGCCTTCCGTGGGCCGTGCGTTACACCCATCCGGATACGCTGGGTGAGTTCGGCAAGGCCGTGCATCCGACGGCGGGGGGCTACGAGCTGCTGGGAGACCTGGTGATCGGCGCACTCCTGATCTTCGTCGTGCGGCGCTACGCGCGCGTGCCGGGCTGGGTCTTCTGCGCGTACATGGCCCTCTACGGCGCGATGCGTTTCGTCTTCTCCTACACGCGCACCGACGAGCAGGTGTACTTCGACGTGCCCGTGCCGCAAATTGTGAGCGGTGTGCTCGTGGGCTCGGCCCTGGCGTTGGCGGCGATTTTCTACCGCTGGCCTGGGCCGATCACGCCCGAGTATGCCGAGCGCGCCTGGGGCGACCTCCCGCCGCCCGATGAGGAGTCGCTGGCGGCTGGTGAATCCGCGCCGACGTGACCCCCTCACCCCCGACCCCCTCCACTGCGGTGGAAGGGGAGACGCTCGTGGGGAGCGGATAAGATGGCGGCTCCGTCCCGATGGTGAGACGCGAGAGGAGTTCGTGTCATGGGGAAACGGCCGATCTTGACGTTGTACGGCCGCGACGGGTGCCACCTCTGCGACGAGGCGCTCCGCGAATTGCGCTCGCTTGCGGCGTTGTTCGAATGCGATGTCGAGACCGTGGATATTGAATCCGATGACGAGCTTCTGCGTCGATATATGTTCGAGATTCCGGTGGTTGCGGTTGGCGACGTCGAGATCGCGAAGGCGCCCATCCGGCCAGGCGTGCTCGAAGACGCCCTGCGCGGCCACCTATGCCACCAGCCTTAAACAGTGGCCTCCATCCGGGTTAGCAGGTTCAGAAACCACTCCGCGCCGCCCCGTCTCGGCCGTGAGAACGCCCCCGCGTTCGCGCGTTATGCTGAGGAAAGGTTAGGCTAGAGCTAATGATCTCTTCCTGGGCGAACAACACCTTCCGCGCGCTGCGAAACCCCAACTACCGCATCCTCTGGATCGGCACGACCATCTCGTTCCTCGCATTCATGATGTCGTCGATCGTGCAGTCGGTGGTGGCGTTCGAGCTGACGGGCAAGAACGGAGCGGTGGGGCTGGTGGCGCTAGGGATGGGTGTGGCCACGATCTTCGTGGCGCCGTTCGGCGGCGTCATCGCGGACCGGGTGTCGAAGCGCAAGCTGGTGCTTATCGGCCAGGTGGCCATCGGCCTGAACTTCGCGGTGGTGGGCCTGCTCATCGTGACGGACCAGATCACCATCCTCTCTCTTGCCGCCTCCACGTTCGTGCTGGGCACGGTATTCTCCTTCATCGCGCCCGCGCGGCAGGCGTGGATCGGGGAGCTGGTGGGCACCGAGGAACTGCCGAATGCCATCGCTCTCCAGCAACTGGGAATGACGGCCACGCGCATCGCCGGGCCATTCGTGGCGGCGGGGCTGATTGCCCTCTCGTTTTCCGGCACGGCAGGCGCCTACCTGTTCATGGCCGGTCTGTTCGCGGTCGTGGTGGTGACGCTCGCACGGTTGCCGGCCACCAGGAGTCGCCCGAAGGGCACTGGACCGTCGATACTCGGCGACCTCAAACTCGGCGTGAACCACCTGGGAGAACGCCCGCGCTTGTTGCTCCTCGCGTTGTCGTTCATCGGCGTGGTCATCGGCGGCTTTTCGTACATGGTCATCCTGCCAGGCTTCCTCGAGAACGAGCTCGGCCGCGACGCCGACGACATGGGCCTCTTCCTCGGCGTGAGCGCTGTCTCGGGTCTCGTCGTCACGCTTGCCGTGGCGGGAATCAGTGGCTCGCGGCATGCCTGGCGGATGATGCTCGCCGGCGGGTTGCTCCTCGGCGTTGCCTTGATGCTGACCGCGGTCTCCGGAGGCCTCGTCCAGGCACTGGGGGCCATGCTCCTTGTCGGCGCCGGGTCGAGCGCGTTCCAGCTCTTGAACAGCGCCCTCATGATGCAGGAATCGGACCCGGCGTACTTCGGCCGCGTGATGTCCCTGACGATGCTCGCCTGGGGCATGAACGGCCTCGTGGGCTATCCATTCGGCCTGCTGGCCGACGCCGCCGGCGAACGCGTGACGCTGATGCTTATGGGCGGCATCGTGTGCGCCGTCACAATTGCGACGGCCCTCGCCTACGGGGGCATCAGCCGCCGTTACGCGCGGACCACCTCACTGTCCGCGGAAGTGTCGGCCACCGGCGGCCGGTAAGCGTCGCGCGTGGATCAGGTTGTGCGGGTCGCCTCGTAAATGGTGATCGCGGTAGCTACGGCGGCGAGACCGCGGGCGGCGCGCACGAAAGCGCCCGAGGCGGGGACGGCGAAGTGCGTGTCGAGCGCG
>JBKKBS010000339.1:0-5134 GCA_046713815.1 Tepidiformaceae bacterium | reverse complement strand
GGTTTCTGGAGCGGGCATTCGGCGGAACCAATCGTTGCTCACCAGCATCTCCCTACTGTTGAAGAGCGGCGTTGCATCCTCCACAATGAAGCCCGCACCGGCCGGGATCCATGGCCCTTACACCTTTGGCTTCTTGTCGGACTCCTCCGACTCTTTCTTCAGCTTGTCCTCAAGCTCCTTCCGCTTCTCGAGGTCAACTGGGCCGTCCTTGGCGTCGAGTTCGTCCTTCCGTGTCTCGTTGGCCATCTTGAGCTTTTCTTCGAGGCTCGATCTCGCATCGATGTCCCACGTCTCTGCGAGGGATTTCTCGAGGTCCTCGATTAGTTTGTCCTGGTGGCTCTCGTCGGACCGAGCGGCGAACAGCGCCGAGCCCGAGGCCAGTGCGGCAAAGATGCCCGCGGCTACAAGTAAGCCAAGCACCCGAGTGTGGTTCAAGAATTTCATCCTCATCCTCATCAGCTCCAATCGATGTCCGACGACCAGCATGGGGAGTGCGCGACTACCCCAGACTAAACATAGACCAGCTCTCCGCCCTGGTCCCCCTCCACGATCGTCCGGAAGGCGTGGTTGGAAAGCGAACCCGGACGCGCCCGCACAATTCGCGAGACGGCCTCGTCGCCGCTCAGTCCTAGCTCCCGCAGCACCAATCCCGTGACGAGGCCGCTGCGGTTCATGCCGTGGTGGCACATCACCAGCAGCCGATCAGGCCCATACCCGTCGGCGGCACGCAGATCCCGCGCCACCTCCGCCGCCAGGTCGCGCAACCGCGGGAGCGCCGGGATCTCGCCATCGAGGTCCGGGAAGACGCGAACGAACCACTTCCCGGCAGCGGCACGGTATGCCAACGGCATCTCACCCGCGACATCGACCACCCACGCCCGCTCGATCCCGTCGAGCCGCACATCGTTGCCATGCAGCGTATGCGCCCCACCCATCAGGATCGCCGCCTCGCACAACTCGCCCCCGATCGCCACAAGACTCGCCCGCGGCGTTTCGACTGTCTCTGTCTCCTGTTTCCGTCCGAGCACAGCCAATCCTCCCAATCGCAAATTGGAAATTGGAAATTGGAAATACGCCACGTCACGGCGCATGCTCCCAGTCCAGCATCATCACGTCGATCTCTTCGCCGGGGAGCGCCTCGTCCTGCGTCTCGGGGATGATCGTGAGTGCATTCGCAGAACTCATGCTTGTGAGGATGCCGCTCCCCTGCGGCCCCGTGAGGTCCGCGTACATCCGCCCGTCCTCGCCTTGCGAGACGATACAGCGCGCGTAGAACCGCCGCCCGTCGCCGTTGGTGATCCGCTCGCGCGCGATCGCCTTGACCACCGGCCGCTCCCAGTCGCTGCGTCCCAGCATCGTGAAGATCGAGGGCCGCCCGAAGAGTTCGAACGACACCATCGAGCTGACGGGGTTCCCCGGCAGCCCGAGATGCGGCACGCGGCGCCCATCCGGTGCACTCAGCGCCCCGAAGGCGAGCGGCTTACCGGGGCGCATACGCACAGTCCAGAAGTCGATCGCGCCCTCTCGCGCGAGCACGTCCTTGACCACGTCGAAGTCGCCCCGCGACACTCCGGCGCTCGTCACAATCATGTCCGCATCGAGCCCTTCGCGAATCTTCGCCGATAGGTCCTCGACCGTATCCCTGGCGATCCCGAGCAGGCGCGGGACGCCGCCGTACTTCATCACCATCGCCGCCACGCTCTGCGCGTTCGCGTCGTAGATGTGCCCTGGCGTCAGCGGTTGGCCCGGCTCCGTGATCTCGTCGCCGGTCGAGAGGATGGCGACCACCGGTCGGCGGTACACCATGACGTGCGTCAGGCCGATGCTCGATAGCACGCCGACCTCGCTCGGTCGGATCACCCGCCCCGCCTGCAACACTGTCTGCCCCGCGGTCACGTCCTCGGCCCGGTAGCGGATGTTGGCGCCCGGGTTGGCGGCCTTGAACACGCGCACGCTGCCCGTTTTCGAGGCCGCCTGGCCTACGTCGCGCAGCGGTTCGTCCGTCTCTTCGAAGGGCACGACCGAGTCAGCCCCAGGCGGCATCGGCGCGCCCGTCATGATGCGTACGGCCTCCCCGCGCCCCACCGGCGTGTCGAGCACATACCCCGCAGCGAGGTCCGCAACTACTCTCAGTTCCCTGGGGCTTCTTTCGCTCGCGCCCGTCGTGTCCGAGGCGTGCACCGCGTAGCCGTCCATCGCCGTGTTGTCGAGCGGAGGGATATCGTTCGGAGCGACGACATTTTCCGCCAGCACCTGTCCCATCGCTTCGAGCACGGGCTTGCGCTCCGGCTCGAGCCGCGAAAAGAACGCGAGGATGCGGTCTCTCGCTTCCTCGACCGAGATCATGGAGCTGGCTGGCATCATCGTCGGGATCTCCCAGTGACGCGCGCGGGGAGTATCCGATACGTCCCCGCGGAGTGCCACATACCGGGACTAGCCTACATCGGTATGCTCACGCGAGCCGGACGGCGAGGCAGGTCGTCGTCCGCTGCACGCCCGAGACCTTCTGCACGGCATCCGTGATCGCGTTGCCGAGGCGATCGAGGTCGTCCGCTTCAAGTTGTACGATGACGTCGTACGGTCCGGTGACGGTGTCCACTGCCGTGACCCGCGCGCCGGGGTAGGTGAAGTCATGGATTGCGGCGCCGACGGCCTTCGCCTTGCCGACATCCGTCTCGATGAGCACATAACCGCGAACTGGCACGATGTATCCCTCCGGCATTGCGTTTCGCCGAAGCCTGTCAGAGCGGCGGCTGCACTGTCAAGAACTTTCATGCCCGTTACACCGATGTTGTGGCCAGCGATCCCACCACGCCTGCCGCGCGGAGGCGCGCAATCTCTTCGGAGGGAAGACCAATCTCGGCCATCACGGCGTCCGTGTGCTCATCGAGCAGCGGCGCGGACGAGCGAATGCGGGTGGGGGTGGCATCCATGCGCAGCGGGGGCCCAAACGTCTTGTAGGGGCCGAGCAGCGGGTGTTCGACCTCGACCACGAACTCGTTTTCCAGCAACTGCGGGTCGTTAAGAGCCTCTGGCGGGAAGTTGAAGCGCCCGCAAGGCACGCCGCCAGCCTTCAAGGCAGCGATCCACTCCACGCTCGTTCGTTCCCTGAACACGGCTTCGGCTTCGTCGAGCGTCTGTTGCAGACGCTCCTGCGCGCCTTCAACGCCTATGTCGAAGCCGGGCTCGGTCCGTGGATCATGCACCCCGGTCACTGCCCGGAAGCGAGCATTGAGCTGCGGGCTCAAGCAGCCGACAGAGACGAAGCCGTCGCTCGTACGGTAGTGGCGGAAGTAGATGTTCCCGAACCCGCCGCGCATGTAGCGCTTCTCCCAGATGGCGCGCTGCTCCGCGTACTCCGCGCCGCGCCCTCTCGCCTCCGCGATCTCCTCGAAGAACGCCTCGTCCACGGGAGGGTCCGTCGCGCCGAACCAGCTCAACAATTGGTGGCCGAGGGCCATGGCCGTGCCCAGCAGCGATGTCTCCACGCGCTGCCCCTCGCCCGTCAGGTCGCGGTGCCTGAGCGCGGCTACGATGCCAAGCGCCGAGAACGCGCCGGTGCCCATGTCGTTGAACGCGGGGCGGATGTTGATAGGCACGCCGTCACGTTCGCGCGCTGTGAGCACCGACGTGCCCGAGAGCCCCTGGACGATAACGTCGTATCCCGGTTCGCCGCCGAAATCGCCCTTCCGCCCGAGCGGCACATGTTCGAGGTAAATAACACGCGGGTTGATCGCCCGGAGTTCGTCGTAGGTGAGCCGGTAACGCGGCACGTCCGCCGGCTTGAGCGAGACCATGACGACGTCCGCCCAGCGCACGAGCGCCTCGATCGCGGGACGGGCTTGGGGATGGGCGATGTCGAGGCAGATGCCGCGCTTGCCCCGGTTGACGAGCGTGTAGCCCTTGCTTTCGCCCGGCACGATGGGCTCCATCGTATGGCGGATGCCGTCTCCGGCGGGCGGCTCAACCTTGATCACGTCCGCGCCCATGTCGGCGAGGAGCACGCCCGCGAAGGGTATGGCCAGCGCCTGCGCCAGCTCCAGGACCTTCACGCCCTCCAGGGCGCCGGGCTTCGAAGTCTCCATCTCGCCTGAGCATACGGGCCGCGCGCGTGCCGCTACAATTCGCCGATGCGCGTCACCTTCTGCGGTACGGCGATGGGCGGCGTCACCGCCTTCCGCGCGGCCTCCTGCATTCACGTCGCCTCGGGGGACGCCGGGCTGCTGCTCGATTGCGGCCCGGGCACACTCCCGGCGCTCTTCCGCACCGGCATGGCCCTTCCGAAGTCTCGGATCCTCGTGCTCTCGCACCTGCACATGGACCACTGCCACGGCTTCGCCGAGTGGCTGGCGCATCTCGTCTTTCCCTATGGCGTGCTCCCCACGGTTTTCGGGCCGCCGGGCACGGCCGAGTACGTGCGCCGCGCGGCCCATCTCACCTCGCTCGTGACCGCGCCCCCGGGAGCGAAGACGGGGACGCCCCTCGACGTGCAAGTGATCGAACTGCCGGACGAGAGCGTGACCATGATCGCAGAGGGCGTGCGTCTCCGCAGCGAAGTCGTGCCACACGCCCCGGAAATCATCGCGATGGCCCACCGCCTCGAACTTGGAGGCAAGGCGATCGTCTACAGCGGGGACACGCAGGCGATCCCCTCCACGCTCGTCCCTCTGTCCGAGGGCGCAGATCTCCTCATCCACGAGGCGTATTCCGAAGCCGGGCTCGACGATTGGCTCGCGGGCAGCGATCACGAGCGCGCGGAACGCGCTCGTGCCGCCGTCCTCCGATCGCACACGGATGTCCGCGACGCCGCGCGCATCGCCCGCGCCGCCGGCGTGCGCCGCCTCGTCCTCACCCACCTCTGCCCGGGCGAGCAGCCCGAACGCCTCGCGCGCGAAGCCGCCGTCATCTTCTCCGGCGAGATCCACGTCGCCGCGGACGAGTTCGCCCTCGACCTCTAGCCGTATCGCTCAGCCCGTGGCAACACGACGTCCGCCACAATCTCGCCCGCCGCCGCCCCGCTCCGCACCTCGATGGGCACGGAGATCTCGATCGCCTGGATGAAGCACAGCGCTTCCTCCCCCGTGCGGCAGTAATACACCGACGCCCGCCCCGTGACCGTCGCGCTCCCCTCCGC
>JBKKBS010000338.1:0-7294 GCA_046713815.1 Tepidiformaceae bacterium | reverse complement strand
AGGCGAAGGTGCGCGGCGCCCCACCGGTAGTTGACTTTGCGGTGCGCTTGCGAGCCTCCGCTCCGATGGCACTGATCGCCGAGATCAAACGCGCGTCACCCAGCAAAGGGGAGATCGCGCCGGGAGCGAACGCGCCGCGATTGGCGATGGCCTACGGTCGCGCGGGCGCGGCAGCGATCTCCGTGCTCACGGAGCCTTCCTGGTTCAAGGGCACGCTCGACGACATGGAACAGGTGCGCATGGCGGTCGGACAGCTCGGCGACTCGCGGCCGGCGGTGCTGCGCAAAGACTTCATCATCGACCCCTTCCAGGTCCTCGAAGCGCGCGCCTACGGCGCGGACGCGATCCTCTTGATCGTCGCCTGCCTAAGTGATTCAGAGCTCGCGGGGCTCATGGAGTTCTCGCGGGAGCTGGGCATGGAGCCGCTCGTCGAGGTGAACAACGCGGACGAGATGGCGCGCGCGGTGAAGGCCGGCGCCGCGGTGATCGGCATCAACAACCGCGATCTGCGCAGCTTCAACGTCGACCTCGGTACGACCGACCGGCTGGCGGACATGGTCCCCGGAGGCACGATCCTAGCCGCGCTGAGCGGCATCTCGACGCGCGACGAGGTGGAACGCTTCGCTCGCGCTGGTGCCACGGCCGTGCTAGTCGGGGAAGCGCTCATGGTGACAGAGGATGTGGGCACGAAAGTACGCGAGCTGCTCGGGATTCACGATTCGGGATTCACGATTCACGATTCGGCGGTAACGCGATGACGCGTGTCAAGATCTGCGGGGTGCGCTCCGTCGAGGCGGCGGTTGCGTCGGCAGAGGCGGGGGCCGACTTCGTGGGCCTGATGTTCGCGGAGTCGAAACGAAAGGTAACGCCGCAGGAGTGCCACGACGTGGTCGCGGCGCTGAAAGATTGGCGAATGAAGCGTGCAGAGGGCCGCTACGGCGACGCCGTGGAGTTCGCCGCGCCCGTGGCCGGTGAGGTCGCGCGCGGCGCGAGCTGGTACGGCGCCTGGAGCGAGGCGCTGGACGACGCCCTCATGCGCTGGCGCCCACTGATCGTCGGCGTGTTTGCCGACCAGCCCGTGGACGACGTGCTCGCAATCGCGTCAGCGGCGGGCGTCGACCTCGTGCAACTTTCTGGCGACGAGAACGCAGACTACGTGGCGCGCATCGAACTGCCGGTGTTCAAGGGACTTCACGTCGGCGAGACCACGGACGCGATGGAGATCCTGGAAGCGGCCGTCGAACGGCGGGCAGCCGGGCTCCTGCTTGACACCGGGTCGGCCGATGGTGCGCGAGGCGGGACAGGCCTCACGTTCGATTGGGCCGTGGCCGCGAATGTCGCGCGGCGTCTCCCGTTTCTCCTGGCGGGCGGTTTGACGCCCGAGAACGTCGGCGAAGCGGTGGAACAGGTGGAGCCGTGGGGCGTGGACGTTTCGAGCGGTGTGGAATCTGCTGGGGCGAAGGACATCGACAAGATCCGTGCGTTCGTGCGCGCGGCCAAGGGGGCTCGGGTTGGCAGTTGAGACAGCGCTTTCACCTCGGTTCGGCGAGTTCGGCGGGCGATACATCCCCGAAGTGCTGGTCGGCGCGCACGAGGAACTCGAGCGCGCCTACAACGAGGCGCGGAACGACCCGGCGTTCCACGCCGAGCTCGAACACCTCCACAAGCACTACGTCGGACGGCCGACGCCCCTGTACTTTGCCGACCGCCTGACGCGGCAGTGCGGCGGGGCGCGCATCTGGCTTAAACGCGAGGACCTCGCCCACACGGGCGCACACAAGATCAATAACGCCATCGGCCAGGCCCTGCTCGCCAGTCGGCTGGGCAAGCCGCGCATCATCGCGGAAACGGGCGCTGGCCAACACGGCGTGGCCACGGCCACCGTCTGCGCGAAGCTCGAACTCGAGTGCGCCGTCTACATGGGCACGGAGGACATCCGCCGCCAGTCGCTGAACGTCTTCCGCATGAAGATGCTCGGCGCGACGGTGATACCCGTCGACACCGGCAGCCGCACGCTCAAGGACGCGATCAATGAGGCGATGCGGGACTGGGTCACGAACGTGGAGACGACGCACTACCTGATCGGGTCCGCCATCGGCCCCCACCCCTTCCCCACGATCGTGCGCGACTTCCAGTCTGTTATCGGCAAGGAGGCCCGTCTACAGATGCTTGAACAGGCGGGGAAGCTGCCCGACGTCGCCATCGCCTGCGTGGGCGGTGGCAGCAACGCGATCGGCCTCTTCCACCCCTTCCTGGACGATCCCGTGCGGCTCATTGGCGTGGAAGCGGCGGGTGAAGGCATCGGCACGGGGAAGCACTCAGCGACGCTCGTGGCGGGACGGCCAGGCGTGCTCCACGGCACGCGCACCTACCTTCTCCAGGACGACGCCGGCCAGATCCTGGAGACACACAGCATCTCCGCCGGCCTCGATTACCCCGGCGTCGGGCCGGAGCACTCGTTCCTCAAGACGAGCGAACGCGCCGAGTACGTGGCCGTGGACGACAAGCAGGCGCTGGAGGGCTTCCAAGCGCTTACCCTGGCCGAAGGCATCATCCCTGCGCTTGAGCCATCGCATGCCATCTACCATGCGATGGACGTGGCGCGTGGCATGCGACCCGACGAGGACGTACTCATCGGCTTAAGCGGCCGCGGCGACAAGGATATGCACACGGTCGCGCAGGCGCTGGGGGTCACGCTCTAGTGGGGCAGCTCTTGACGGATGTTCACGTCCCGCACGGCATGAAGCGCTTCGAGAAAGCGCGCCCTCCGTGGGGCTGGAAGTTCTCGCTCGCGACGGCAGGCATCTTCACCGCCACGTACATCGCCTTCCAGGTGGTTAGCATCGTCGCCATCGTGATGGCAGGCATCGATGTTGATGACATCGAAACCGACCGCCAGGCGCTGACAGTCCTCCTGTTGTTCGGGATTGTGCAACAGGCCGCCAGCGTGGCCCTCGCCATTCTTCTCACACGCACACCCGTCTCGCGACTGGTCGAAGGGCTCGGCCTCGACAAGTGGCATTGGACCTCGCTCTGGCGGCCCGCGCTGATGACGGTCGCGCTCTATGTCGGGGTAGCACTCTGGGCGTTCTTCCTGGAATGGATCGACATCGGCATCCTCAACCCGGAGAGTTCCGTGGACGAAGACTTCGTCGACGGCCCGGCGCTGATCATCATTTCGTTCCTCCTGATCGTGATCGGTGCGCCGCTTTCGGAGGAGTTCGTGTTTCGCGGAGCGATTTTCGGAGGCCTCCTGCGGTTCGGTTTCTGGCCGGCGGCGCTCGTCTCGGGTGGGCTTTTCGGTGCGATCCACTTCAACCTCGGACTTTTCCCCGCGTTTACTCTCGTGGGGATTGCGTTCGCCTACTTGTATTGGTCGCGTGGGAGCCTCTGGGACAACATCATTTGCCACGGCATGTTCAACTTCACGAGTTATCTGTTGCTGATCGCAGGGGCCGGCTGATGCCACGGGTGTTCGCGGGCTACCGGCAGGAGCGAGCGGAACGCTGTCGCGGCGGCGCTTCGCCGGCCGCTCGGATGCCCCTCTGGGCGACTATTGGCGCGCCTCCCGCAGCCACAGGGGGCCGCGACTACCCGATCAATCGTGGAGGACGTAGTGTCTGAGCGATTGCGGCAAGTGTTCGCGCGGGGGAAGGCCGAGGGGCGTCCGCTCTTCATCGGTTATGTCACGGGCGGCTATCCTACACCCGCTGAGAGCGTGCCCGTTCTCCTTGCGATGGAGGCGGGCGGCTGCGATGTCATCGAGATTGGCGTGCCATTCACCGACCCGATGGCCGACGGCGCCACAATCCAGCACGCGAACGAGATCGCCGTGGCCGCTGGCGTGACCCTCTCGACTTGTTTCGACCTCGTACGTGAGGCACGTTCGCAGGGGCTCACGGCGCCGGTCATTTTCATGGGTTACTACAATCCCATCCTCGCGCTGGGCGACGAGCGAACGGCCGCCGCGAGCCGTGCCGCTGGTGGAGATGGCTTCATCGTCGTCGACTTGCCACCCGAGGAGGCCGGCCCGTTCGTGGCCGCCTGCCGGGCACACGGGCAAAGCGTCGTGCCGATGGTGGCGCCGACTACGTCGGAAGCGCGCGTCGAAGCGCTGGTCGCGATCGCGGATTCGTTCCTCTACTGCGTGAGCATGACCGGCACCACTGGCAGCAAGACCGTCGTGGCCGACGAACTCCCGCGCATGCTGGAGATGGTGCGCAGACACACCGATCTGCCCCTCGCCGTGGGCTTCGGCATCTCCCAGCGCGAGCATGTCCAAGCCGTGGGGAAGCTCGCGGATGCGGTAGTGGTCGGATCTGCTATCATTTCAGCTATCGACGCGGCCGGCGGGATCGATCCCGCACGGAGCGTCAGGGAGTTTGTGGAAAATGTTACCGGCCACTAACGGGCAGGTGTATGCGGCCCACGCGTTGGGCGAGCGCCGATGGTGTTGGCGCTGGCCCCTCGTGGGCCCTGCATATGGAGCCCGCCCTGTGGCCGGGGGATTTACCTCCTCGCGGCAGGGCGGCTAAGACCAGCGTTTCCGAACTTCCTGGAGGAGGATCTGCGCGTTATGCCGGTTCGTGGCATCCGCGGCGCGACCACAGTCAGCACCAACAGCAAGGACGAGATCGTCGATGCGACGAAGGAACTCCTTGCCGCGATGATCGAAACCAACGACATCGTGCCCGATGACGTGGCTTCCGCCTTTTTCACTACCACGACCGACCTCAACGCGGAGTTTCCGGCGGTGGGCGCACGGCAGATGGGATGGATCAATGTCCCCCTGCTCTGCGGCCACGAGATGTACGTCCCCGGCAGCCTGCCGTTGTGCGTGCGGATCCTGCTCCATGTGAACACCGAGAAGGGTTCTCATGACGTCAACCATGTCTATATCCGCGGAGCCAGGGCGCTGCGGCCAGACCTCGCCAGCAGTACCCATTCGACCGCGATGTGAGCGCACAGGAGCCAAATCAGTGATCGTTGTAGTTTCCCCGGAGGCCACGCCCTCCGATATCGAGGCCATCGTTGCCCGCATCGAAGAGACCGGGCACCAGGCGCACATCTCGCAGGGCACCGAGCGCTGCATCATCGGCGTCATCGGTCCGGACGTGCCTGAACTGCAGGACATGTTCGAGACGATGCCCCACGTCGAGTCCGTGCACCGCGTGACCAAGCCCTACAAGCTCGTGAGCCGCGAGTTCCACCCTGGCAACACCGTGATCGACGTCGGTCACGGCGTCACTATCGGCGGGAGTGAGTTGACGGTTATGGCGGGCCCGTGCTCTATCGAAGACGAAGAACACATCGTCGGCACCGCCCACGCCGTCAAGGCTGCCGGTGCGAACATCCTCCGCGGCGGCGCATTCAAGCCGCGCAGCTCGCCCTACGCCTTCCGTGGCCTGGGGATCGACGGCCTGCGTTACTTGCAGAAGGCTGGCCGCGCGGCGGGCATGCCTGTCATCACCGAACTCATGAGCGTGCGCGACATCGACGATGTGGCGGAGTACGCCGACATCGTCCAGATCGGCGCGCGCAACATGCAGAACTTCATGCTCCTCGATGAAGTCGGGCGGATGAAGAAGCCGGTCATGATCAAGCGCGCGCTCAGTGGCCAGATCGAGGAGTGGCTGCTGGCGGCCGAATACATCCTCGCGCAGGGCAATCCCAACGTGATCCTCTGCGAGCGCGGCATCCGCACCTTCGAGACAGCCTACCGGAACACGTTTGACATCAACGCCATCCCGCTGGTGAAGGAGTTGAGCCACTTGCCCGTGATCGCGGACCCGAGTCACGGCACCGGGAAGCACGCGCTCGTCGCGCCCGTGGCGATGGCAGGCATCGCGGCCGGTGCGGACGGGCTCATGGTGGAGGTCCACCCAAGCCCCGAGCATGCCCTCAGCGATGGCGCCCAATCGTTGACCTACGTTGAGTTTGAGTCGATGATGCGGTCGGTCTCCGCTATCGCCGCCGCCGTCGAGCGGACGCTTTCAGGAGTGGGAGCGTCTGCAGGGGCACGATAACGGGCATGGTCGCAAGACCCACACGGCTGCGCCCTTGCGGGGGGGCGTGGAGCCGTCGGGAGCTATGCCGGCAATTTCCATCCCTCTCTTCCAAGGGCCCCTCGATCTCCTCCTGCACCTGATCGAGCGGGACGACCTCGACATCACCGCCGTCTCGCTCGTTGCCGTCGCGGATCAGTACCTGCGCGCCATCCACGAGGGGGAGCGAGTGGACCCTCAGGCCTTGGCGGAGTTCGTGGCGATCGGCGCGAAGCTCATCTACCTGAAGTCGAAGGCGCTCCTTCCCCGCACCGTGGAGGAGGCCGAGGCGCTGATCGAGGACGATGACGTTGGCCGCGAGCTGGTGGAGCTCCTGATGGAGTACCGGCGCTTCGGCGAGATCGCGGACGTGCTCCAAGAGCGGCAGGAAGCGGGCCTGCGGGTGTATCCGCGCATCGCTCCTCCGCCTCCGCGCGACCCCGGTCCGGGGCTGGACGAAGTCACGATGGAGTCGCTCTTCAGGATCATGCTCGACGTGATGGCGAAGGCGCCGGAAGAAACTCCCCGCGCGGTCATCTCCCGCGAAACAGTCACCCTCAGTGGGCGCCTTCAACAGTTCCGGGACCGATTGCGCACGAGCGGCAAGTTCTCGTTCCGCAAAGCCATCGCCGAGTGCGAGTCGCGGCTCGAGGTCGTGATCTCGTTCCTGGCCATCCTCGAGCTGCTGAAGAGCGGCGAATGCGACGCCCGGCAGGGCGCCCTCTGGGGCGACATCGAGGTCGTCCCCCTCGCGCCCGTGGGGACAGGCTAGACCAACTGTTACGCTGCTCTCCACATGCTCCGAGACACGGTCGCCCTCCCCGTCAGTTACTTCGCTGACGATGATGCGCTGACGCTCTACTTCGTCCCCGTCCAGAGCCCGCGAGACTACGCCGGGTCGCTGCCCTGTGGCTGGTGCACGAGTCGCAACCACATGATCAACGTCGACATCTCGCACGAGGACAGGTTACTGTCGTTGGAGGTACTGGACGTGAGTAAGGTCCTTCCCAGCGACTTCGTGAAGGCGCTGAAGCCACGGGCCCCCGTCAGCGCTGCTACTCCGGAGGTAGACACCCCGGTGGCCTACTTTCCATGGACGGACGAAGCGCGGTTCACGTTCACGTTCGGGACGGTCCGAGTGGCTGAAACAGCGGTCTGCGGCGAGTGGAATGAGGTTGGTCGCGACATCAAGCTCGAGTTGGATGGTGAGGGTCGACTCGTGCGCATGTGGGTGTCGAACGCAACACAGC
>JBKKBS010000337.1:0-2622 GCA_046713815.1 Tepidiformaceae bacterium | reverse complement strand
TCGAGGCCGATCCAGGCGGAGAGCGGGCCGGCGACGACGAGGCTGATGGGGGAGAGGCCGATGGAGCCGAGTGCGCGGAGGCTTCGACAGCGACAACCCGCCAGCGCTACGGGTCCGCTGCGACATCGGCGGGGGATGCCGCGTCCACATCCCAAATGCGCGCCCTGGAGCGGACGTCGCACTTCCTCCACGAGTAGGAACCAGCGCCATCGGCACAGCGATGAGCGCGACGGCGCAAATTGGTTGACAACGGGCGTACGCTCACATCTCAGTACCGCACCGGAGGTAGACGATGGTCGCCACGCTTGCACCACAGACACGACGGTTGACCGCGCACGATGCGTCGTTTCTCTACACCGAGACGCCCAACGGGCCCATGCACGGATCCACCGTTGGCATCTTCGAGGGCGTCATCCCGCTCGACACGCTCATTTCGTCTGTTGAGACTCGACTCCATTTGATTCCGCGGTATCGGCAGCGCCTCGCGTTTGTCCCGTTCAACCTCCATCACCCGAGCTGGGAAGACGACCCCGACTTCGACATCCGTCGTCACATCGAGGAAGTGGCGCTTCCGCCGGGCACCTCGCTCGAAGACGGCATCAAGAAGGCGGTGGAGCTGAGTGAGCCCCCGCTCGACCGCTCGCGGCCGATGTGGAAGACCGTCCTCCTGAGCGGCGTGGCCGATCGGACGCTCATGCTCTCGATGGTCCACCACTGCATGATCGACGGCGCGTCCGGCGTCGAGCTCTCGACCGTGTTGCTCGACTTCGATCCGGAGCCGCCGGAAGTGCCGCCGGGCCCTCCCTGGCAACCTGCCCCATTCCCCGGAGATCAGACGCGTCTCTCCGAGGCCGCCCGCGAATTATCCCTCGACCAGTTTACCGGCATGATGCGCGCCTCCAATCTCATGCTTGACCCGGCGCGAGCAACGAAACGGGCCCTCGACCTGTCGCGCGCGGCGCAGGCGATGACCTCACCCGAACGCCCCGTGCTCATGGCGCCCTGGAATACGGCACAGGTGACGCGGACGCGGACCCTTGCCTGGCGGAAATACCCGTTCGCGCTGTTCCGGGCACTGCGGGGCAGCCTCGGCGGGACGGTCAACGACGTGGCCTTGACCGTGGTAACCGAGGCCGCGGCGCGCTACATGCGTGACGACGGGTACTCCGTGCCCAACCGCTACTTCCGGATCATGTGCCCGGTAAACGTGCGCCGCGAGGGCGACACCGGCGCCCTTGGCAACCGTGTGTCCGGACTGTTCCCGGTGTTGCCAGCCTGGCCCATGCTGGTCACCGAGCGACACACGGCCGTGGTCACGGAGACAACGGTCCGCAAGCAACGCGGCGAAGCCCAGGCGATGGAAGTCATGATGGACGAAGCTACCTATGCGTCGCCGAGCGCGATGGCCGCCGCCGTGGTTCAGCCGCTCGAGACTCCGTATGCGCTGCCCAGCTTCGCGCCCCCGGTCCCCCGCCTCACCACGCTGCCGCCACTGCCTGCCGGGTTCAACTTCACGGTCACGAATGTGCCCGGTGTGCAAGTTGCGCAATATCTGGGCGGACGCCGGATGTTGGACACGGTGAGCGCGATCATGCTGGGAGGCACTTTGGGCTTCGGTGCGGTAGTGACCACCTACAACCAGAACCTCTACCTGAACTTCACGGCCGAGCCTCGCCTCCTGCCCAACGTGGAACGAATGGCCGAACTGGCCGACGACGTGGTGGCCGAGATGGCGCGGGCCGGGGGCGTGGACGTGACGCCCGAGGCTGTGGCGGTCGCATAATCTGCGCGCCATGATGGCTATCGCCTCTACCCCGCCGCCTCGACGCCCATACCCACGTCCGCATCTTGCTCGGCGCCCGGCGAGGAGCGGAGGTTGCGGACCTCGGGCACGAACAGCACCAGGAGCGTCGGAATGACGATGAGTGCGACGCCGAGCCACAGCGTGGCGTCCAGCCCCACCCACGCGGAGAGCGGGCCGGCGGCGATCAGGCCGATGGGTGAAAGCCCGATGGACCCGAGGGCATCGTAGGAGCTGACGCGCGCCAGCGCCTCGGGCGCGACATGCTCGTGCAGGGCCGTGTACCAGTACACGGCAAAACACTCCATCCCGAGCCCGTTGCCGAAGGCCAACAGGGCGACGAAACCGACGGGCAACCCGAGCGCCATCCCCGCGATCGGGAAGGCAACGGTGAACACCGCCAGCGTGCTCACCAGCAGCGGCCTGGAGGCGCGCCAGCGCACCACCAGCAACCCCCCTGCGAGCAGTCCCGCGGATTGAGCGCCGACGATGATCGCCCATGAGCTCGCACCGGACATCTCTTCGTCAGCCACCACGGGACCGAGCACCAGGAATGCCCCGAAGAAGCCCACGAGAACGACCGAAAACTGGACGACAATCGTCCAGAGCCAGCGGTGGGCGATGAATTCGGTCCAGCCTTCGGCCAACTGGCGGTAGAAGCTGGTGGCCGCCACCGAAGCGGCGCCGATGCCGCGCATCCCCGCTACGAGCGCAGCGCCCACAAAGAACGTCGCCGCGTCCACGGCGATTGTCCAGCCGGGGTTGGTGAGCGCGACGAGCAGGCCCGCGAGCGCCGCCCCCGCGACCATGGTGAGGTTCGT
>JBKKBS010000336.1:0-5928 GCA_046713815.1 Tepidiformaceae bacterium | reverse complement strand
GAGTTCCTCTTAACGACCAATTGGCAGCCCCTTTTCGAGCCGGAGGCGTTTGGCATCTGGGAGCTCGTGGCGGGCACCCTCAACGTCCTCCTCTGGTCGCTCGCCATTGCATTGCCCCTGGGGCTGGCGGCGGCGATCTACCTGAGCGAGTACGCCGCCCCCACGACGCGACGCATTCTGAAGCCAATTCTCGAGGCGCTCGCGGGCGTTCCCACCGTCGTCTATGCGTTCTTCGCGCTCACGGTCGTTACGGAGGACATCCTCCGTCCGACGCTGGGCGACGACCGCGTGCCGATCTTCAATGCGCTCAGCGCCGCCATCGTGATGGCCATCATGATCCTGCCCACGATCGCCTCCGTCTCGGAGGATGCGATGTCGAACGTGCCGCGCGACCTCCGGGAGGCGGCCTACGGCCTCGGATCGACGCGCATGGAGGTCGCCCTCAGGGTGGTCTTCCCCGCGGCCCTGGGCGGCATCATCGCCGCCATCCTGCTCGCCATCGCCCGCGTCATCGGCGAGACAATGATCGTCGCAATCGCCGCGGGTTCGACACCGAACCTCACGCTCGCGCCGCTGGAGAGCGTACAGACGATGACGGGCTACATGTTGCAGGTGGGCCTTGGCGATGTGGGACGCGGGACCATCCAGTACACGTCGCTCTTTGCCGTGGCGACGGCCCTGTTCATCTTCACATTCATCGTCAACGTCGCCGCCTCCATCATTGTCAACCGATTCCGTGAGGCCTACGACTGATGGCCTCGCCTGCCATCCGTGAGCACTCTCTGCGCGCCCAGGGGACTGTCGCTCGCCGCCAGGCCGTGTCCCGTGCGTCTCGCTACGTCCTGCTGGGTGCGACGCTGTTCGCCGTCCTCGTCCTCGTATACCTGGGGATCGACGTGGTGCGCACGGGAGGCGGCACACTCTCGTGGGACTTCCTCACGAACTACCCTTCTCGCCGTGCGGCCGACGCGGGGCTTCGATCCAGCCTCCTGGGCACCTTCTGGGTGCTCGGCACCACCATCGTGCTGGCCGTGCCGGTGGCGATCGGCACGGCCCTGTTCCTGGAGGAGTTCGCCCCAAAGGGGAAGCTCACCAACCTCCTGCGACTGAACATCTCGAACCTCGCGGGCGTACCGTCGATCATCTACGGCATCCTCGGCCTGGCCGTGTTTGTGCGCGGCGTGGAGTTGAGTGGTGTCCAACTGTTTCCCGCCCTCGGCACGACGATCCTCGCGGGATCGCTCGCCCTTGCGCTGATGATCTTGCCGATGACGACGATCGCGTCCGTGGAAGCCATTCGGCAGGTGCCACCGAGCATTCGCGATGGGTCGTTGGCACTCGGCGCGACGCGTTGGCAGACAGTCTGGCACCACACGCTGCCGGGCGCTCTGCCGGGGATCATGACCGGGACGATCCTCGCGATTGCGCGGGCGGCCGGAGAAACGGCTGCCCTGATCATGATCGGCGCCTTCGCCTTCGTGGCCTTCGACCCCAAGAGCGTCAACGACGATTTCACGACTGTGCCCATCCAGGTCTACAACTGGACGACACGTCCCCAGGAGGACTTCCGGGCGAACGCGGCCGCGGGGATCATCGTGCTGATGATCACCGTCGTCGGACTCAATCTCATCGCCGTACTTATCCGCGAGCGGTTTCGAAGGAAGTAAGAGGGCCTTATCATGGTGAACATCGACGTTCGACCGACCAGGAGGACGACTGGCAGCCCGGCGGGGGAGACTTTCCGCGCCGAACAGCGGCCCGTGCCCAGCGATAACATCATCCAACCTGACGAGGCAACCGCGATCGCCGTGGAAGACCTCAGCCTCTGGTACGGTTCCAAGCAGGCGCTCACGAAGGTTAGCCTCGCCTTCCCGGTGAACAAGGTGGCCGCGCTCATCGGGCCCTCGGGCTGCGGCAAGAGCACGCTCCTGCGCAGCATCAACCGCATGAACGACCTCATCCCCGGGGTTACCACCACTGGCACGGTGAAGTACCACGGGCTCGACATGTACGCCCGAGACGTGGACCCGGTGGAGGTCCGGCGGCGCATCGGCATGGTCTTCCAGAAGCCGAACCCATTCCCTAAATCGATCGAGGACAACGTCGCGTTTGGTGCCCGGGTGAACGGCTACAAGGGAAACATGCCCCAGCTCGTGGAGAGCTGTCTGCGCCGCGCGGCCCTCTGGGAAGAGGTCAAGAACGATTTGAAGAAGTCCGGACTGGCGCTCTCCGGCGGGCAGCAGCAACGGCTCTGCATTGCCCGTGCCCTCGCGAATGAACCGGACATCATCCTCATGGACGAGCCCTGTTCGGCGCTCGACCCGATCGCGACGCTCAAAATCGAAGACCTGATGCGTGCGCTGGTGCAAGATTTCACGATCATTATTGTCACGCACAACATGCAGCAGGCGGCGCGCGTCTCGGATTACACTGCCTTCATGCTGACGGATGAGCAAACCAGCGGCCAACTGATAGAATACGGTCGAACCGAAGACCTCTTCACCAATCCACGTGACCGTCGCACGGAGGATTACATCAGCGGTCGATTCGGCTAGGAGCCCACGCCCATGACCCGAGAGCTGTTCCACCGGGAGCTCACGCAACTGCAGGACGAGGTGCTCGTCATGGGTTCGATGGCGGAAAAAGCGATCCTCGACTCGATGGAGGCGCTGCGGGACGGGGACGCACGCTGGTCGCAGAAGATCATTGAGAACGACGCGTTGATCAACGCCAAGCGCTTCGAGATCGAGGACAAGACCATTTTTGTGATCGCCTCGCAGCAGCCGATGGCGACGGACCTGCGCTCGTTGATCAGCATCCTTTACATCGTGACGGACCTGGAGCGCATCGCGGACCACGCGGAGGGCATCGCGCGGATCAACATCCTCCTTGGGGACGAGCCGCTGCCGCGCAAGCTGGCCTACATCCCGGCGATGGCGGACCGCGCGGTGGCCATGCTGCGGGACACGTTGAAGGCGTATATCGAGCACGACGTGGCTGCGGCCCGCCAGGTCTGCGACGCGGACGATGAGGTGGACCGGCTCCAGGACAACGTTTACGAGGAGACGACGCGGGCGATGATCGCGGACCCGAGCACGATCCAGCGCAACACCTACATGCTCTGGACGTCGCACAACCTGGAGCGCATCGCTGATCGCTGCACGAACATCGCGGAACGGGTGATCTTCCTCGTGACGGGACGGATGGAAGAGATCAACGTCTCGAAGTACTAAGGTTCCGAGTTCCGAGTTCCGAGTTCCGAGTTCCGGGGAACGCGTGTCAGATTATTTGCGCACGCACTCGGGGAACTGAGCCGCGCGCGTAAGCAAGCGGTGTCCGACCCCACCGTCAGCGCAAGGCGAAGCAGTGTTCTCGCCCACAAACGCCGCGTACCGCCTCAGGCGAAGATCAGCCGCTCACCAGGCCCGGGGGGGTTATCGATCGAATGGCCAGGATCTTGTAGGATCGAGGGTCTGGACTTGGCGAGCGTAGCGTAGTGGTTAGCGCGTCTGGATGTGGCCCAGAAGATCGCGGGTTCGATCCCCGCCGTTCGCCCCAGTTTTTCGATCCTCGCCGCCTTCGGGCGGCTTCCTTGCGTTCACACGATCTGATCGATCGCGATCGTCGCGAGCCCGAGGAAAAAGAGAAAGCCCATCATATCCGTGATCATCGTGACAAAGATGTTGGCGGCAAGCGCGGGGTCCACCTTGAGCGCCTTCAGGCCCAGAGGGATGAAGACGCCCGCGAGCGTGGCGGCGCAGACATTGAGGAAGAGGGCAGCGGCGAGCACGAGCGAGAGCGCTTCGTTCCCCTTCCAGAGATAGCTCGCAAACCCCGCCGCCGTCCCGATCGCGAGGCCGTTCGCCATGGCCACGAGGATCTCCTTGCGGCAGGCGCGGAAGAGATCCGGGACATCGAGATCCCCGAGGGCGATACTGCGCACGGCGATTGTGGCTGTCTGGGTGCCGGCATTGCCACCCATCCCCGCCACGACGGGCATGAAGAAGGCGAGCACCGTCGCCTTCTCCAGCGAGCGGCTGAAGAGCCCAACGATGGCGGCTGCCATGAAGGCCGTGACCAGGTTCGTGAGCATCCACGGCAGGCGGCGGCGGACGCTTGTGCGAACCGGGCTGAAAACGCGCTCGTCGTCGGCCACGCCCACCATGCGGAACATGTCCTCGGTGGCCTCCTCCTGGAGGACATCGATCAGGTCGTCGGCCGTCATCACGCCCTCAAGGCGGCCCTCCTCGTCGACCACGGGCACGGCGAGGAGGTTGTAGCGCTGCAGCATGCGCGCCGCTTCTTCCTGGTCGGTCCCGGTGGTCACGGCGTGGATGTCACGTTGCGTGAGCTCGGCGAGCCTTGTGCGGGGAGCGGAGACGATGAGGTCGCGGATGCTCACCGTGCCTTCGAGCTTCTTGTCCTTGTCGATGACGTAGAGGTAGTAGGCGCGGTCGGCGGGAGGGCGGAGGACACGGAGATAGTCGATTGCCTGCTGGACGGTGATGCCGGCGTTGAGGGCGACGAAGCCGCGGCTCATGATGCCGCCGGCGGACTCTTCGCCGAACTGCAGGAGGCCGGTCACCTCCTCGCGGTCAAGGGCGGCAAGGGTCTCCTCGCGTTCGTTCGGCTCGAGCTGCTGGATGACGTCGGCGGCGACGTCGTCTTCCACCTCTTCGAGCACGGCAGGAAGGTCCTTGACGCCGACGCCGCGGATGAAGTCACGGAGCTCGTCGTCTTCGACGAACTCGAACATCTCGCCGACGATGTCGGTGGGGAGCCTATCGAGCAGTTCCCGGCGCTGGTCCTCCTCCAGGTCAAGCGCGAGATCGACGAGGTCGGCGGGGTGCAGGGCAGCGACGAGCGCGACGACTTTGCCCCAGTCGCCGGCATGGATGAGTGCGCGGGCGCCTGCCAGCAGTTCAGCAGCCGATTCGTCTGCCATCGGCCAGGTCCTTTGCCGGGAGTTGGGGAGACGCTACACCGCGGGAGCGCCGAATTGGAACGTACTGTCCGGTGTGGGAAGGGTCAACGCAGAGTGTTAACAACGCTCTCGCGGGAAGCCCCGTACTGGCATAATCCGCGACCTCAGGCGCGCAGGCGGGCGTATACTCGCGCAACGTCCCTGTTCCCTGGGATAGACGGAGGAATCAACCCATGCGTCGTCGACCAATCCTGTTCATCGCAGCCGGACTGCTTGTGATCGCGGCCACTGTACCAGTCGCGCAGGCGGCGCGGAATCGCGGCCCGGAATCGAACGGAGAGCAACATGTGGCGGCGCTGGTCGCGCTAGGCAGCGGATTCACGTACCAGGGGCGGCTCACCGATGGCGGCGGTCCCGCAAACGCCATCTACGATATCCGCTTCATCCTGTACGACGCCGACGCGGGCGGCGCGCAGGTGGGCTCCACGGTGGAAAAGGCGGACATCGCCGTCCAGAGCGGCCTCTTTAGCACGGAGCTGGACTTCGGCGCGGCGGCGTTCGACGGCAACGCGCGCTGGCTGGAGATCGCGGTGCGTGCAGGGACGTCGACGGGGGGGTACACGGTGCTCTCGCCGCGGCAGGCGGTCACGCCGGTGCCATACGCGCTCTACGCGAAGACGGCGGGCATCGCGCTCCCGTTTACGGGCAGCGGGACGACCACCACGGCGGGGCTGGTTGACATCAATCAGTCGGGTGAGGGTATCGCCATCCAGGGCGACCGGACGTACAACGGGACGTCCACGAATCCGGCTATCTTCGGGATCAACGCAGGGAGCGGATCGGGCCTCCTGGGCATCACCACGTACGACGGTGGCGCCGCCTACGGCGTTATCGGGGATGCTTCCGCCGCGGACGCCGGCACAGGCGGGCTCTTCAAGGGCCCAACAGGGCTCGAAGTCGACGGGGCGATCAAGGTCTCGGGCACCGCCCCGGCGGCCTTCATC
>JBKKBS010000335.1:0-2775 GCA_046713815.1 Tepidiformaceae bacterium | reverse complement strand
GCTTCAGGACCTCGTCGGCGCGGACGATGAACACCGGGACGTCGCTCTTCATCGCCTGCGCGAGTCGCGCCCGCTGCGTTGCGGTGAGCACCGCTTCGGGGTTGGTCAGAAGCCCCGTCGCCTCGACGATGTGATTGCGCGGGACAGTGATCTCGACATCGTAGTTCCCGAAGTTGAGATAGAACTCTCCCTGGCCCAGAAACTGGTCCGTCTGCCAGCCATTGACATCGTCGTACACCGAAGCGCGCGGGAACCACTGTGCGATCTCATACAGCCAGCCGTCCTTCACCATCTCCTTTGCCCCGCGCCCGTTCCGGCCGCCTTCGGGAACGAGAAAGTTCCAGTCGATCTCGATCTGCGCCGTCTGCCCCGCCGCCAGCGGTTCGGCCAGCATGACCTTCATGATGGTGCCGTTCATGAGGTACTTCGCGGACGCCTTGACTCCCTTCGCGCTCACCAGTTGCACGCGCGCAATGTTGTAGCCGCCCTCAAATGGCTCCGGCGCCAAAAAGCGACGTGCCTGTTCGGGGATGCTCCTGGGAAGCGCCGGCTGCGTCATCGCTGCGCGTGAATCGGTGCGATCGATGTTCTGGTCCATCTGGAACCAGATGTACGCCAGCTTGTCAGGCGAATTGTTGTGATAGGTCACACGCTGTGAGCCGGTCACTGCCTGTTTCACCGTATCGAGCGATGTCTTGATGACGTAGTCGACCTGCTGCTGCCAGTATCGCGGCCCCGGACCACCAGACGCATTGCGGAACGGATTGGGATCGGGCCACTCGTCGATCGCGCGGAACGACGACTGGTTGGTCTTGGCGTTAGGCGCGACGGTCCAGTTCTGGGCGTGCAAACTGGCCGCTGCCAGCACAATGGCGGTGGACGTGAGAACGAAGCTCGGGCGCATGGAGGTAGGGAGAGATTTGAGGCGACGTCGGTACTGCTACGAACCCAACCGTTCAACAATCATCGTCAGCCCGATTCCCGCCGCCGCGCCAGAAAGCGCCACCACCCATTCACGTCGCGGCAACCGCAAGCCATTTACCGCGATGGCGCCGAGCAGGAGAACGACGAGGACGATGAAGATCTGTCCAACCTCGAGCCCGACGTTGAAGGCGAAGAGCGGGAGCGCAATGCGCTCCTCGGCCCCCAGGATCGAGCGCAAATAGGTCGAGAAGCCGAGTCCGTGAATGAGTCCGAAAATGAGCGCAATTGAATAGAAGAAGTAATCACGCCCTCGTCCGGCCGACCTGCCGCGGTAGCCGGAGCGAGAGCGCTGCTCGACGTGTTCGCGTCGATCCGCGATGCCGAACAGGGCCGTCGCGACTATGGTGCACGGAATGAGCGTCTCGACGAGTTTGGAATTGATGTGCACCAAGTCCAGCGTCGCCAATGCAAGCGTGATCGAGTGCCCGATTGTGAACGCCGTGACGAGCCACAACAGGCGACGCCAATCGGACATGACGTAGCCTGCCGTAAGCGCGGCGATGAACAGGATGTGATCGTACGCCGCCAGGTCGGCAATGTGCCCGAGGCCAAGACGGAAGTAGACGGCGAATTCAGAGCCCATCCCACCTATTTACGGGGTGCGCCCTCCGCCGTCTACAGGACGCTATCTATAAGGAGGGCGCTTCCCGGGCCATCGCTCGACTACGAGCGGCGTTTTCGGGGCGGCGAGGGGTGGAACGCAGGGGTGGGCGGAGCGGAATGGGCAGGGCCTCGGCTCACTGATTCGCGCGCTATGCCTGCCAGCTACCGTGCCGTGCCCAAAGTCGCGCATCGCTGCCCTCGACGATACCCATGCAGGCAAGTGCTGGGGTCTCTTTTCTGAACTCCAGCGAGATCCATCGACACGCAATTCGAGATCCGAGCTTCTCGGTAGACGCTCGCTACCGCTGGTCAGGCGGCTCTGGAACATGTCGGATCGTCGCGTGGCAGGGAGTTCGTGTCGACCTCCGCCTAACGCCACTCTGAGGCAACGCGGCCGCGCGGGCTGACGCCCGACGCGTCCTCGTCCCTTCTCCATCCGCGCGCGCATCTCCTCCTGTCGCTTGGCCAGCAGATCGCGCGCGACCAGCTTCTGATTTCCGTCCAGTACCGACTCGGCGACGACGCGGCCCTCGGCGTCGTTCTTCCGCATCTCCTCCAATATCGGGCGCATGGCTTCCATTCCCCCCTTCATCTTCTCACGATCCTCTGTCGTCAAGTCGCGGGAGAGGCGCCGGACGTCGCGTCCACCAAAAGCCGAATCCCGCATCGCTGCCAGGCGAAGGGTCAGCGGACGGTTCCGCTCCACCAACTCCTTCTGCAGCGAATCGAGCGTGACCAGCTGATCAGAGGTGAGCTTGAGATCGTCGCGGGCGTCGATGAGGATGGCGACCGAGTTGATCCGGCGCGCGCCCTCACCACGCTTCATTCCCGCACGCCCCTGCGCGGAAGCGAGGGTGGGAGCGACCAGGACCGCGAGCGCGAGCAAGGCGCGTTGAACGTACAACCGGCGTATGCGCATCATATGACTGATCTCCACGAGGACTCCGAGACTGAGGATTCTTTCCCTGACGTGCCGTGAGACGTCTCCAGCCGGAACGCGTTAACACCAACGCCGGAGTGCAGATCCACGTTTAACAACCACCGTGCGCCGGCGTCCAACCTCCATCGGGCGTCCGCCCGCGCCTTCTCTCCGACAGGACATCCGCTCGTGGTCTCGCATTCGACTTTCCGCACCGCCAGTTGGGTGCGCTTGCTGGCTTTGGTCTTCACGCTCGCACTGTCATCGGC
>JBKKBS010000334.1:0-7395 GCA_046713815.1 Tepidiformaceae bacterium | reverse complement strand
GCTCAACGCCGCCATCGATACGGCATCGATATGAGCGACTATATGGAGAAGCACTCCGTGGCACGGCTCATCGGGGCGCCTCCGGGGTACGTCGGCTACGGCTACGATGAAGGCGGCCAGCTGACCGAAGCGGTACGCCCGCCCGTACTCGGTCATTCTCTTCGACGAGATAGAGAAGGCGCATGGCGACGTGTTCAACGTCTTGCTCCAGGTTCTTGATGATGGACGCCTCACGGACGGTCAGGGCCGTGTCGTCGACTTCCGCAACGCGATCATCGTGATGACCTCGAACCTCGGGAGCGCCTACATCACCGAGGTCGCGTTAAACGACGCTGGCATCCGCGAACGCGTGATGAATGCGGTGCGAGGGCACTTCCGGCCCGAGTTCCTTAACCGGATCGACGAACTCGTCATCTTCCGCCAGCTCTCGGAGCGCGACATCCTCACGATCGTCGACCTGCAGATCGATCTCGTGGCGAAGCGCCTTGCCGACCGCCGGATATCGCTCACCGTGACGGACTCGGCTCGCCACGCGCTCGGTCGCGAAGGGTACGATCCGCTGTTCGGAGCCCGTCCGCTGAAACGCGTCATCCAGCGTCAGCTGCTGGACCCCCTCGCCCTACGCCTGCTCGGCGGAGAACTGCACGAGGGCACCGAAGTGATGGTCGACTTCGAAGCGGGAGAGTTCGCGTTCCGGGATCTGGTCGTGGGGGAGGTTGTGACGGCATAGCATCTCCGCGCGGCGGTGGGCCCTCGGGGGCTGTGCGATTGTGCGTTCAGGCGGGGACGGGTGTCCTACGAAGGCATCATCCCTTGGCTCACAGTCACGCGACAACGTCAGCAGTCCGGCAGCAACGTGGCCGAGGACGCGAAATGCTAGGCCCACAAGCACAGCGGTGTTGGTCATGCTCAAGTTGCCATCACCTCGGCCTCGGTTGGCCTCAAGTCGCCCTCTCCTCGGCCTCAAGTTGCTGTGGACCCGGTGGAGCAGTCACACTGCCATCAATCAGCTTGGGAGAGAACGCGCGGTATTCGGACCATGGCCGCACGGAGTTCGTCCGTTGAAACGTGGGGTTCCGCTGGCTACGCTCCCCGACTTCGTGCGGATGTGAGATTAGGGACGCACTGGAGGCGATCCTGATTTGGCTCATAAAGCGGCCGAGTCAACGATGGCTTGTGCAATCGGTCCACAATTCTTGAGAATCGCCTCATGGTCTCCTTCGATGACCGTAAGTTTCTGGACCAGTGCTCCGAGTTCCTCGATGTTCGCAAGCGGCACAGTCAGGTCCGATCTGCCGTGCACTACTGTCACCGGCTGTTCCACTCGTTCCAATAACCCAGGAATCAGGTCGGCTAAGACAATGCCTTCGATACTCTTTGAGTACGATTCCCACGAGTGGTCCAGGCCGGCCCGAGCAACTTCGGCAGGGAGGTCACGTGCCAAGAGTGGCGCGAACGGGCGGAGCATGGGGCGAAGCATGCAGACGGTCATGCAGACTGCCTGCGCGAGACGAGGGGAGCGGACTAATGCTCGCTGAAGCAGCGGAGCCTCGCGCATGCTGGCAGCTGCGTGCTCTCTCGAACTATAGACGGCCGGGCTTACCAGTACTCCGGACTGGATCAGGTCTGGGTGGCGCTCCAATAAGCCCAGTGCGATGACCGCCCCCATCGAGTGCCCCGCGACGAGAACTGGTCTGTGCTCTTGCACAGTGACCGCGAGCGCCGAACAGTGAGCATCCAGGTCGTAGTTGCCATGCGGCTTGGGCGACTCCCCGAAACCAAGCAGGTCCGGGATGATCAAGCAGAAGCGGTCCAGCTCTTCGGCGACGCGCATCCAGCTGGCGTGCGAGGCAGTCAGCCCGTGCAGAAGCAGCACGGAAGGCCCTGGGCCTCGGCGGACGACGACGTTGAGTGGCTCTGTCAGGATGTCCTCCAAGGTCGTGGCCAGTTGGACCCCCCGCGGAGGCCAGGCCACCCCGTGCCCGTCAGAAACTAGTGCCCCTCCAAGTTAGCTCAAAGTTTGTCTCTCAAGCGGCCGGGAGCTTCGGCCGAAGGGCAAGCCGGAAGCGGTGCGGGTGCACGACTTCCTCATTCCTGACCTCGGCCGGGTCAGTCCCTATGGGATCTACGATCTGGGCCAGAACGCGGCCTGGGTGAGTGTCGGCGGCGGCGAGACACTGGTCATGGATGCACCTCCTCGGGGGCCAACGTGAGGAGCTCGCGAACCTCGGCGTCGCTGGTGGGCGTAAAGTCCCGGTACCAAAAACCAACTCCGTAGAACGGGTCAGGGGTGGCGGCGCAAACGCAGACATCGACATCGCGGCGGAAGTCCTCGCACGACTCGGCGCCGGCGACCGGGACTGCAACAACGATCTCGGCGGGCTCCAACGCCCGAAGCGCGGCGACCGCCGCGCGCATGCTTGCTCCAGTCGCGAGGCCGTCATCCACGAGGATCGCGCGTCTGCCGCGAACATCGACCGGGGAACGGCCGTTGCGGTAGAGGCCTTCTCGACGGTGAAGTTCCGCCGTCTCTCCGCGAACGACGGCGTCGATTGCCGCTGCGGAAATGTGGAGGCTGTCGACGATGTCGTCGTTGAGGACGCGGACGCCCCCAGACGCTATCGCACCCATCGCGAGTTCCGCATGCCCGGGAACTCCGAGCTTACGCACGACGAAGACATCAAGGGGGGCGTCGATCGCGCGCGCCACTTCGAAGGCGACCGGGACGCCGCCGCGAGGCAGGCCGAGCACAACCGATTCGCGTACCGGAAGCTGCTTCACGAGCAACGCGAGTTCGCCTCCCGCTTCCCGCCTGTCGCGGTACGGGAGTCTCATGGCCCTCCTCGCCAGTGCAGCGGGCTTCCCCCGTGGATCCTCAGTCCCCGAGGACCGTGCTCTTGCCAGGTGAGTGGAGAACCACTCCTGCGCCAGGAGCGCCACCCGGTCTAAGGCGCCGGGTTCTTCAAACAGGTGAGTGGCTCCCTCCACGATCTCCAGCCGTTTTTCGCATGGCAGCTGACGAAACGCGTTCTCGTTCAACCGCAGGACCGCGGAATCGGCGCCTCCTACGATCAGCAAGGTCGGAGCGAGTACTTCGCGAAGGTGTGGGGCGGCGAGGTCTGGGCGTCCGCCGCGGGACACCACCGCTTGCACGAGGGTCGGCCGTTGCGCCGCTGCTATGAGCGCTGCCGCAGCCCCGGTGCTCGCACCGAAGCAGCCAAAACGCAGGCCGCGCGTCCGGCTGTCCTCAGCAAGCCAGTCCAACGTTTCCACTACCCGCTCGGCGAGCATCGGAATGTCGAATCGGAGCCGGCCACTACGCTCGTCCTCAACCTCCTCGTCGGATGTGAGGAGATCCATCAGGAGGGTACCGAGTCCGGCCCGGGCGAGTACGGCCGCGACGTGCCGGTTGCGCGAACTGAAACGGCTGCTTCCCGAGCCATGTACGAACACGATGAGGCCCCTCGCGCCTCGTGGCAGCGTGAGGTCGCCGAACAGCTCGACGCTGCCAGCGACAATCGTTACCGGCCCATCGGTCGCGCTCTCAGCCCTCGTAGTCATTTCGGCTCCTCTGCACCAGAACTGTGAGAGTTGACGGTCGCATCGCAGCGTCCCAATGGACACGTCCATCCGGTCCGAGGTTCTGGACCGGGGGGCCATCGCAGCCCTCTGTGACAGTTTCAGCTCGGCCGGACCGTCACAGAGGGCCGTTCGGCCGTCGAACAGGCGTTCGTCCGCAGGTAGCGTAGCGGAGCGAGCGCTGGCAGGCGACGCGATCGACACGACCGAACGGGGTCGAGGGGTGATGCTATGGCCTACACAGAGCTGCTTTTTCGCGACGACGCGCGCGCGCGTGCTGGCAGGAGCTGCCGCGCTCGCAAACTTGATGCGAGGTGATTTCCGAGGAGTTGGGTCGGAAGCTCGAGAGCGCCACCATCGCGGATCTCGGAAGCGCCGAGCGCGTCACTGTCGACAAGGACTCGACCACCATCGTCGGCGGGGCCGGATCGCACGAGGAGATCGAGGCCCGCTGCCGCGAGATCCGCCAACAGATCGAGAAGGCCACCACGGACTGGGACCGTGAAAAGTTGACGGAGCGCCTGGCCAAGCTGGCCGGAGGCGTGGCTGTTATCCGTGTCGGGGCGCCGACCGAGGCTGAAATGAAGAACCGCAAGGAAGCATTCGACGATGCCATCAGCGCGACGCAGGCCGCACTGGCTGAAGGGATCGTCCCCGGCGGCGGGCTGGCATTCCTGAGGATGGCCGAAGCCGTCGAAGCAGGTACGTGTCAGCGATCCGGCGACGAACGAACGGGGCTCCACATCCTCGCGCGCTCGCTCGAAGTGCCCGCGCGCCAGATCGTTGAGAACGCCGGCACCGACCCCGGAGTCGTGGTCGAGCACATTCGGGCGGGAACCGGCGCCTATGGTTTTCGATGGTGCTACCGGCGAGTACGTGGACCTCATCGACTCGGGCATCATCGATCCCACCAGGTCGTCCGTGTCGCCCTCCAGAACGCAGTCTCTGTCGCTGGCGTTTTGCTCCTCGCCGAGGCCACGTTGACAGACCGCCCTGACGAACGGCCGGAGCGCCCGGCTGGAGACCTCGAGTGAGTCCGGACGATGGCCTCTACCTCGGCGCTATTGAGCAAGGAATTTCTATTGGGCGGCGAGCAACGGGGACATTGGTGGTCGAGGTTCAATGCGATGCTGCTTTGTAGTGGCTGCGAGGGCGATAAGCGGTGAGGGCAGGACGCGGCGTTTGCTGACTATGAAAACGGACCGCTCGCTCCTCTCGCAGGGTGCAGTTGCCTACGAGGAGATTGGCGTGTGCGTCATGTTCTGGACCGCCCTCCGGGGCTGTGGGCCCCCTCGGCGGTCGGGCACGAAGGACTTGAGTGAATCCCGAGTGCCAGTGGTTCTGTGGGCCCCC
This sequence comes from Tepidiformaceae bacterium, assembly GCA_046713815.1. GTDB lineage: Bacteria > Chloroflexota > Dehalococcoidia > Tepidiformales > Tepidiformaceae > JBBDMZ01. The sequence goes on along the minus strand of JBKKBS010000334.1, from coordinate 2,463 downwards.
GAAAAAGGCCCGGGCGGCCGTTTCTGAGCGCTTGCACGCGGGACACAATCGAGGGCGGATGAGGAGGATGCGATGAATTCCACCCTGATCGAGTGGGCGCGCCTGCGCCTGGAACTCTGGCTTCCGAGTGGTACGAGGCTTTCCAGCGGAAGGCACTCGCTGACGACGGTGACCCTGAAGCCTTCGTCTCAAGCCTTCGGGAAGTCGCTGAGCAAGCGGAACCCGAATCGTCGGCGCACCAGGCCTTCGCTGTCTTCATGGAACGTATGCGAGAGGACGACCTCGACCTCGAGCAGGACGTCATCGAGTAGGGGATCGCAGTTGCTGAAGGAAACCGCGTCCGCGAGCGTGAGGCCTTGAGAAGGGGGTAATGCCCCGTCCCGTGAGCTGACCGTGCAGCGGCGGTCGGCCTGAACTCATAGTGCTGAGCGGCGGAGGATCAGATGACCGGTCCAGTCAAGGCAGTAGTCTCACTCGGGCTGCAAGAGATGCATACATTCGCGGAACGCCTCCAGCGAGAGCCAGCTGGCGAGGCTGCTCTGCTTAGCCTGACTGCCAGCGGCGATCCCGCTGCGCGTGATCGAGGGTTTCTCGTTGGACTACGCGCCGCGCTCGATAACACGGTTGAGCCGCCTCCGCCGAACCTGCATAACTCGTGGGGTGACTGGCCCCATAGCCTCTTCGCTGAATTGCAGCCTCATGTCGCGACCATCGAGGGGATCGGGATAGGCGTATTCGCCTGGCCCAGTGGCCGCCGAGAGGTCATCGCGACCGGGGTGCCGCTGCAAGCAACGTCGTACTACCTCACACGCCCGGTTACGTTCCCTCTCATCCTGGCGGCCCAGTCGCTACTGCCGGTTGTTGCCGTTGAGCTGCATCGATCGTACGCGGAGGTGTCGCAATTTTCAGGGCAGCGTGCGCGCCTGGTCACTCGGGTTCAACGGCCTGAAGAGGGGCGTGTTCCGAAGACTGGAACCCGAGGGATGGAGCACGCAGAACGCCACGAGAGCGAGGTGGAGGGTCGGCACCTTGCCGGGGTTGCGGGCGAGGTCCGCTCGGTCGCGGACGCGCAAGCGATTGTGGTGTCCGGCGTCGAATCGTTGCGCCGACCATTCGTCCGAGAACTCGGCGCCCGCCTTCCCGTCGCGGAGATCGACTGGAATCCGGACCGGCAAGGAAGCGCGGTCGCGTCCCAAATCGCAGAAGCCGCCGCCGCGGCGTTGAAGTCGCGCCGGATGTCGGAAGCTGCGGCCGCAGTCGCGACCGGCCTCGCGATTACTGACTGGGCTACGGTCGTGGCCGAGGCCGACGAAGGGCGGCTGCACGAGATCTGGATGGACCCGTCTCTGGCGCTTCACGTCTACCGTTGCGGAAGCTGCTCGAATGTTGTTGAAGGCTCGCGCGCTTGCGCACGGTGCGGCGCCGACCCCTGGAGCCGGCTTCCGCTACCAGAACTCGTCGTGCGTTCCGCAGCGCGAACCAAGGCTGAACTCCACTTCGCCGACCTGGTGGGCGTGACCGGCCTGACGAGGACTGGAGTTGTTGCGCTGTGTCGCTACTAAGGAAGGGTGACTTCCGGACGCCCCAACCAGGATCGTAGCTCAACGACGCAGCCGGACGACAGCCAGTTCAGCAGCGCTCCCCTGCTCGGAATGGGTAGCCAGATCCGTGCCGGAACGCGTCCTAGCGATTTGAGGGTGAGGCAGTTCGATGGACGGAGCGAATCGCTCGCGTTCCATCCATCGCTCAGGTCCACACAATTGGCGTCCGTGTCCCCCGGAGGCTTCAGTCCGCCAGGTCGATGGGGAATCGGCCGGCCCGAACGTGGCTCGTCAGCTCAACGGTCAAGAGCAGGATTGCTTCCCTGTCCATCTCTCAAAGTCTTCCGAAAACCGCCTGACACTGTGGGCATTGCGTCCTCGGCACGGTAATCGCCGTCGTGCCACCGCGCGTCTAGACGGATCGACAGCGTATGAATCAGATCGTGGTTGGTGTTGTCAACCGGGACATCGGGCGCGGGCGTTAAGAATGTTGTCGTTCGAGCCATTTCCAGTAACTCCTCGGGATGCGTTCCGGAGGGCTCATTTTGTGGGACAAGCCTCCCGCGACCACCCGATGTCGGGCCTGTCCCCAGCGTCGGCCTCGCACAGCCAAGACGCCGCGTGGCTGCGAGGGCGTGCCGATTCCGGGAACCCAGAAGAGCGGGCACTGTGGCTCCGCGGACGATCCTTGTCGGCAACACTCCCGACGAGCGTCGCTTTTAAGCCACTCCGTCCGTGTGTGACGGGAGCACGATCGTGAATGCGCGCGCGGCGTTGTTCAGGTTGCTCCCCGAACTCGTCTTCGTCGACAACGTGAAGGAGGTGGAGAGGGGCGGCGTAGGCATTCGCGCGGAAAGACTGCTATGGCAATGGAACATCGGGTTCAAAGCATGGGTGTGCGCCCTTACTGGAGAGTCCCCCA
>JBKKBS010000333.1:0-2826 GCA_046713815.1 Tepidiformaceae bacterium | reverse complement strand
GAAGCCACGGCCCTTGTGGCGGCGCGCGAGCAGTCGCGCAAAGCGAGGACGGGCCCGCGCACTGGACCGCATCCCCTCCTGATACGCGGCTACGATTCGCGCCGGACGAAGCGGTAGAGCCGCGCCGAGGCGTCGGGGTACGACGCCACCGACTCGAGTCGGTATTGGCCGCGCGCCCCGCCCACGACGTCCGCGGACAACGGATTCCAGGGACCGCCAGTGACCACCCAGAGGCGCGGCGCCGTCCCCGCGAACGTCGGCTCCAGCTCCGACGCTTCACGCGGTTGCACGGTGGTGGCCACAGCAGAGCGTTGCACGTAGTAGCCCAACGGCCTGCCCATGAAGGCGGGAGTGGCGACGACGACATCGGCCGCTCGCTGCCGCAACTGGAGGTCCGCGACGAGCAGGGCATACTGTTCGCGCGGTGTGGTCCAGTTCGCGGAGACTGCCCACACCTGGAACACCCCTACCAGCGCTACTGCGACCAGCGGTCCAGCGATCGACGGCCGCGTCATGGTGGCGGGGACGCCGAGTGCCATCACGATGACGAAGAGCGCTGAGTCGACTAGGAACGTCTTGTCAACGTAGATCCGAGTGAGCTGACTGAGGGCGAGCGAAAGCACGATGGGCACGCAGAGCGTAGCCAGGACGATGTACTGCGCCGCCGGGCGCGAGCTGAGACGGCGCCATCCGACGAAGAGCAGGGGGACAACGACGGCGAGCAGGTAGAGGTGATTGAGCGCGAAGCGGGGAGACAGCAGCCCGTCGCGCAGCTCCGTGCCCGCTAGGAGATTGACCACCGTGATCGCCGGCAGCCAAAGTGGCGGCGGCTCACCAAGCCACCCGTCGCTGCCCGACACGGACAACACCTGGTGCATCGCCGAGGGGAGCCACGGCAGGTACAACGCGAAAGCCACACTCCCTGAGATCACAGCCTGGCGAGCGTGACGACGGGTGAAGAGCGGCACGCTGAGCTGAGCGATGACGAAGAGCGCGGCCAGATTGTGCGTATACAGCGCCGCGGTTGAGGCCGCGGTGTATCCGATCCACCAGCGTCGACCATATCCCTCGAGCGCGCGGATCAACGACCAGGTCGCAAAGAGCTGGAGTACGGCGAGCAGGGAGTACATTCTCCCCTCTTGCGAAAACGCGATGAGGGGAGCGGAGACGCCGACTAGAGCAGCGGCGACCAGTCCAGGTAGACGCCCGCCGAGGTCGCGGCCGATGGCGTAGGCAAGTGGGATGGTCATCACGCCGAACAACCACGGCAGCAACCGCAGGGCGATCTCCGACGCCGACACCGCGAGAGGTAGCCGAAGGAGCACGTAGAACAGCGGCGGATGCACGTCCATCGTGACCAACTCCGCCAGCATGGTGTCCAGCGGCTGGAGGACTCGCAGAACCGTGTTCGCCTCGTCAAGCCAGAGGTCCGCAGCGCCGAGGCGATACGCGCGCAGCGCCGCTCCCGCTGCCACGATCGAGGCGAGCGCGAGCGCGTCCACCCCTCCAGGAATCGCGACCCTCATGGAGATTTCCTACTTGACGTTGGGCGAAGGTGGGGCAGACTTCACGGCGCTTCCGGCCCGGACTGTACCATGACTTCCTGGGAGGAACAGTGCTTGGACCGTGTGACGTAGTGTGCCGCGCCCCAAGGAGTGTGCAGTCAGTATCCGCCAGAATGAGCGCAGTCCCTCGCAACCCCACCAGCCCAGATCCTGCTTTGCATAGCGCGGGCGTCCGCGTGTGGATCTGGGCGCTCGCCGTGGTGCAGTTGCCGTTTATGTGGGTCGCGAGCGCCCCGATCGTCCCCCCGGATATCTGGTGGACGCTCAAGCTTGGCGAGCTGGTCGCCGCAACGGGCAAGCTGGACCATGCCGGAGCATTGACCTACACTGCGCTGGCAGGTCCGCAGGTCAACGCGCAGTGGCTGGCGCAGCTCCTTTACCACGTTGCGTATTCGCTCGGCGGACTCGAGACTGTCGTCGCGCTAACGGCCGTCGCCGCGGCAATCACCTTCGGATGTGTGTACCTCACGTGCCGCGAGGTTGGCGCCGCAGCCCCGCTGGCTGCATTGAGCACGCTTCTCGGAATGAGCGCGTCTATCACTAACCTCGGGCCGCGCCCACAGATCTTCTCTTACCCCCTGTTCGCCATCACGCTGTTGTTGCTACTGCGATCGGCCAAACGTCCGCGCGCCCTACTGGGCGTGCCTCCCACGGTAATGGTTTGGACAAATCTTCACGGTTCGTTCCCGCTGGGAGTGCTGCTAGTGGGGATCTTTCTGGTGGGCGCGCTACTGGAGCGGCGCGGGGGGTGGCGGTCGCCGCGCTCGCTTGCTCGAGATCCTCGGCTCCTGTCGCTCGGCGCGACGATGCTCCTGAGCGTGCTGGCTATTGGCGTCAATCCCTACGGTTTCGGCATCCTCCGCTACGTTGCGGAGCTGTCCAGCAACCCGATCGTGCGCCAATACGTCACCGAATGGTGGCCAACCTCCATCGCTGAGTGGACGGGCGTCCTGTACTTCGCGACCCTGATTTTGTTCGTGGCCGCGGCGCATCTCGCGCGCAGAACGCTGACTCCCACAGAGGGCTTGTTGGCCCTGACATTTGCAGTCCTGGGCCTGCAGTCGGTACGTGCCGTGATCTGGTGGGGGCTCGTCGCCACACCGCTGCTGGCGCGCTTGCTCAGCGATCTTCCGATCCCGGCGGCCCTGCGCGCGCGCGTAGGCGCGGCGAACAAGCCGGTCGGCTCCCCATTCCTGTTCAACACGATCATCGCCGTATTCTGGATCTTCTCGCTGCTCGCGTCACTTCCCTGGCTCAAACC
>JBKKBS010000332.1:0-5178 GCA_046713815.1 Tepidiformaceae bacterium | reverse complement strand
GTCCAACGTTTCGGCGACGGCGGAAGAGGTGATCGAGCGCGTGAACAGCGACGGCCGCCCGCGCATGCACCGCTGGCGGTTCAACCTAACTACCGGCGCGGTGAAGGAGGAGGCGCTGGACGACGCCAGCTCCGACTTCCCGCGCGTGAACGACAGCCTCGTCGGGTACCAGGCGCGCTATGGCTACTCCGCCCGCTTCAAGCACTGCTCGGACATGCCCGAGGCCGACGGCGTAATCAAGTATGACCTCGAGACGGGCAACTCGCGGACGCACGACCATGGGCGTAACCGCTTTGGTGGCGAGCCGGTGTTCGTGCCGCGCGCAGGCGCCACGGACGAGGACGCGGGCTACCTGGTGACCTACGTCTACGACGGCGACGCGGGCACGAGCGAGATGGTGGTGATCGACGCCGAGAACGTGGAGTCGGCGCCGCTCGCACGCGTTGTCTTGCCACAGCGCGTGCCCTACGGTTTCCATGGCGCGTGGGTGGGCGCGGATAAGATGGCGACGCAGCGCTAGGCGCTGCCTCCGGACGACCGTGAGCCACGGACGAACGCGCTCCTCACGGTGGCGCTACCGATACACGTTTGGGGGTGGGCACTCGGGGCGGATTGGCCACCTGATCGCTGCGCTTGCCGTGGATAGCGCGCGGGCGCAGAATCGGCGCCTTGATTGGAGGTGCGAGATGCCACAGGTGGCTGTCCGCGACGCGAATTTCTTCTACACCGACGAGGGCTCGGGCGAACCGGTGCTCTTCATCCACGGGCTGACGTGGGATCACACGCTCTGGGACCACCAGGTGGCTGCGCTCAAGCGCGACTACCGCTGCATCGCCGTCGACCTCATCGGCCACGGCCAGACCCCGGATGTCGACCACGAATACTCGTTCTTCGACATCGCGGATTACATGGCAGGGCTGCTGGACGCGCTCGACATCGAGTCCGCGCACATCGTCGGGCTGTCGATGGGCGGCATGACGGCGATGCCGATGGCGCTGGAGCATACGGCGAAGGTGCGCAGCATCGCTCTGCTCGACACTGACGGCATGAACGAAGACCCGGCGAAAGCCGCGGGCTACCATCAACTCGGCGCCGCGATCGTTGAGCAGGGCTGGCCTTCCGTCACGGAGACCGTGGCCAACATCCTCTTCGGCCCGCCCTTCATGGCCGTCGAGGCGAACAAGGCGATGGTGCTGACGAAGCTCAACGCCAACCCGCGCGAATCGATCGGCGGTCGCGCGCTGCGCACGGTGACGAACCGCACGAACCTCCTCGCGCGCCTGGGAGAAGTGCGGGTGCCGGCCACCGTCATCGTTGGCGAACTCGATGTCGCGACCACACCCGACAAGTCGGAGGCGATCGCCGCCGCCATCCCGGGCGCCGAGCTCGTGCGCATCCCGGAGGCAGGCCATCATTCGCCGCTGGAGAATCCAGACGCCGTCACGGCGGCGCTGGTCCGTCACCTCGAACGGGCGGGCGCGAAGGTGGCAGCCGGGTCACGCTAGGCGCGGGAACCGGTCGACTGCGAATGGTGTATTCCCTCCAGCATCACCGCTGGAGGGTCGCCATGCGCGCCACATTCGTCCGGGCCTTCGCGCTCGTCGTCGTCACCATCGCCGCCGCGTTTACGTTCGGCGGCCAATCGGAGCTTGCGTCCGCGGGCGGAGGCGCCTGTCACCAGGCGCCCGCACGGGAAGGCGCCGGCACGGAGGTGCGGCTCACGCGCAACTGCTTCTCGCCGAGCATCCTGCGCGTGGAAGCGGGCGCCGATGTCACCTTCCACAACGACGACCAGGTGCTTCATCAATTGTCGAGCATCCCCGGCCAGCAGCCGGGCGACTCGGAGGTCGCGGTTGGCCAGGTGGCGACGCGCACCTTCATGGATCCCGGCATCTACCCCTACTTCTGCAACCTCCACTTCGGGATGGTCGGGGCGATTGTTGTGGGCGACGGTAAGTTCGTGGCCTCTTCCGGGAATCGCGCGGTCGCCGTCCAGGCCGCGCAACCGCAGGTCCAAAAAGCGTCTCCCGGGGAGCGACCCGCTTCAGCGATTGCCGCAGCGGTCGGAGATGAGGGCGACGACGCGAGCCGTTGGCCGCTCGCCGCGGGCGTGGCGATCGCCGCCGCGGGCTTGCTCGGGGGCATTGGCATTGCCACCCGACAGCGCTGGTATCGTTAGCGCGCACCGACGGTGCCGTCGGCGGAGCATCCCTCGTGGGGTACCGGGGCGCTCGCTGACGCGCGCGCTACTGATTTTGCCTCAGCACAACCAAGGCCCCGGTCGGACAAGTGCAGAGGCTATTCCAACGCCGCGTCGATCGCGGCGACGAGCAACTTCGCCATCGGTTCGAGCAGTTCGGGGCCGGTCATTTGCGGGCCGTCGGCGGGGGTGTGGAAGTGGCGATGGGCGCCGGCGATGCCGAAAGAGCGGTAGCCGCGGGCGAGCACCTGGCCCATCTCTCCCACCGCCTGGCCGGTCACTGGTTCGAGACCAGGTTCGCCAGCCAGCACCGGTGGGATAACGTTCGCCAGGTCGTCGCTGGTCATGAGCAAGCGGCGAGAGTCAGAGTGCTTCACCTGCTCGAGTTCGCCGTCTGCGCCGTCAACCCAGTCCCAGGCCGCGACACCCGCGCCCAGGTGGAGCCAGCAGTCGACATCGTCGGGACGCGGCGCCTGTTCGTGAAGGAAGGCGCTCATACCGCGCATCCCGAGTTCGTGCCCGGAGGTGCCGACGAAAACGGCGGGGAGGTTCTCCTTGACGGCCCATTCCGCCAGCGCCAACCAGAGCGCCACCCCTGGCCCGCGTTCGCCTCCGCAGCGGAACCAGCCACTGACGGGCGTAGAGACGACCAGCAGTGGGCCATCCCCCTCCCGGCGACCGACGATGTTCTTCGCCGCCACCGTTTTCCAGTCACCGTCGAGCAGGAGACTCACTGCCCTGCCTTCGGCGGCTGCCGCGTCCAGGCGCTGTGCGTCCCGTTCGCCCGCAAGCAGCACGGGCATCGGCCACGGCCTGGGATCGCCTGGGGCGTTGAAGGCCACGATCTCGCCGGTCGGGTGCTCCGCGATCGCGACCACAGCCGCGGCGCCGCCGTCGGCCGCATCGAGCACGGCGTCTTCATGTTCCGCCATCATTGCACCCCCGCGCTGATGGGCGAGGCGGATGAGCGCGATGTCGCCGTGCGAGAAATCGTCGCTGGGGAAGGCGCGCAGCTTCCCCGCCAGTGGTGCCCGGCCCGTGGGCTGCGGAAACCAGAGCGGGAAGGCGGCGATGCGCCCGTCGCCGGCATCGACCCAGGATTTCCTTGGGAAGAACTGGCGCACGGGAAACGGCTGGCGGAGGGTGTCGTAGCCGAGGTCGCGAAGGCGGGTCTTTAGCCACGAGACGGTGCGCAGGTCGGCCTCGCTGCCCGTGCGGTGCTCGCCGAAGCCGCAGTAGGTCTCGACGTCTTCCTGTAGCGTCTTTCCCAGGCCCCAATCGTCAGCCATGGCACCGGGGATTATGGCACGGTTCCAGCGGGTTGCGGCGATGTCGATGCACGTTTAGTCGCTCTTGTACGATGGCGCTCACAGGAGCGAGGAGGATGAGATGACCTATTCCATTGTGGCGCGCGATCCGGCGACCGGGGAGTTGGGTGTGGGCGTGGAGACGCACCAGCCGTGTGTCGGCGCGATCGTACCCTGGGTACGGCCGGGCGTGGGCGCGATCGCCACGCAGTCGTTCGCGAACATCGCCTTTGGGCCGCAAGGCCTCGCCTTGCTCGAAACCGGGTTGCCCGCGAACCGCGTGGTCGCGGCGCTCGTTGCGGGGGACGATATGCCGGGACGGCGGCAGTTGGCGGTCCTGCCCGCTTCCGGGACCCCCGCCGTGCACACGGGTGACAACTGCATCCCCTTCGCCGGCCACCGCACGGGCGAGCATTACTCCGTACAGGCCAACATGATGCTCAACGACACCGTGCCCGACGCCATGGCGCGGGCATTCGAAGCAGCGACCGGGCACCTGGCGGAGCGCATCCTCGTCGCCCTCGACGCGGCCCAGGCCGAAGGCGGCGACATCCGTGGCAGCCAGTCGGCGGCGATCCTCGTGCGCGCCCCCGGTAACGCGCTCGACCACCAGTGGGACTTGCGCGTGGACAACGACTCTGAGCCTTTGGCGAAGCTGCGGGAGGTTGTGCACATCCGCCTCGCCGGCCGTGCACTCGCACGGGCGACGGCGGACGGATCGCGGGAGTCTCTTGAGGCGGCGTTCGCGGAGGCGGACAGCCTCGCGCCTGGCGACGAACAGGCCTTCTGGTTCGCAGTGACGGGTCTCGCGCAAGCGCACGGCGACGTGGATGCCGCTGTGGCGCGGCTGGGCCCGATTTTCGCCCGCGCCCCCCGGTGGAAGGAGCTGCTGCGCCGCCTGGAGCTGCCGGGCCTGGAGGCGCTGAAGGCGGCCGTCTTCGCGCATGAGAACTGACGATTCTGGTTGCCGGCGGTGGTAAGCTAGACACATGGAACCGGATCGCGTTATACGAATTCTCCAGGATCACGGCGCCGATTTGGTGGCGCACGGCGTCGCTTCGATCTCCTTGTTCGGATCGACAGCGCGGGGAAGCGCTCGTTCGGACAGTGATGTCGATGTACTGGTGACGTTTGAGGCACCACCGGGGTTGCGGGAATTCATGGGTCTGAAGTTCGCGCTGGAAGAATGGCTCGGTTCGACTGTGGATCTCATCGACCGGGCGGCAGTGAGGGACCGGTGGCTGCCGGAGGTTGAAAGGGACGCGATCGTTGTCGCGTGAGCAGCGGCCACTCTTGCAGGATATCGCCGATGCCTGTCTCAAGGTCTCGGAGTGGACGGAATCGCTTGAGTTCGAGGAGTTCGTCCAGCAGGGGATGGCGTACTCAGCGGTTCTGCGTGAGTTGTCGGTGATTGGCGAGGCCATCAAGCAAGTCGACGCCGAACTCCGAGGTCGAAGACCGGAACTGCCTTGGCGCGAGTGGGCCGGGTTACGCGATATCGTCGTGCATCACTATTTCGGACTGCAGGACGAGACGCTCTGGCGGGTAGTGCGTGAGGACGTTCCTGTGTTGTCGCTCGCCGTGAATGAGTTGATCAGCTCGCTACCCTGAACCCACAGCGCCATTCGTGGTCGCCCAAGCCCCTTTCGGGCAAGGCCGAAGGACGTAAGG
>JBKKBS010000331.1:0-6415 GCA_046713815.1 Tepidiformaceae bacterium | reverse complement strand
CCCCGAACCGCAAAGACGACGACGATCTCGGTCATGTGCATTCTGTCGGGCCGCTGAACCTCGACTACCTGGAAATACTGCTGGACTCGTGTTGACCAGGCTGCGGACGATCTCGACGTTGCGAGGTTGGGATCGGCTGCGGCAAAATGTTAACGAATGAGATGGATTTGCGATGGAGTTGTAATGGGGCGTCGGGCGCGCGGCGAGGGAATCGCTAGGACCCGGCAGCTAGACTTCGACCTGGCAGGCTCGCTGATAAACGCCCACGAAGGAGAACGCCACGCATGGACGCGGCGGAGATGGCCCAGGTCCAAGACCCGACGACTTTCGCACCGAGATTGGTTGTCGCAAGCGATGACCGGGAGTCGCCGTGGGTCGTGGATATTGCCTCGCGGCGGGTAGTGCGGCGCGGGCATGGCACCGACCCGGCAGCGATCGAATTCGACCGCCGGGCATCTTCCTGACGTTTTGTTCGCCACGGAGGCACAGGCGCCGGCAGCGAGTTGTTATGCTCTGGCAATGGCCAGTGGCGCACCGTGTAGAGGCGATCGCTACCGCGCCGCGAGGTATTCATATGGCCACCGCCCCCACCTGCATCATCGCGTACACAAGTGAAGATAACCGCTACCGAGCGGTCTTGGACGCAGCCGAGGCAACCGCGCAGGCCGCGAACGCGCGCCTCATCCTCTTCGACTCCGACGCGGCCTCCCACTTCTCCGAACCGTTGCCTTCAAACTGGTCGGGCGAAGGCGCGGATGAGCTGTTCGATTCAGACACACTGAGTGCGGACGACCTTGAGCGCGCCGGCCGCCACGCCATGGCTGCGAAGGTCAGGCACGCACGCGGGCTGGGCATCGACGCGTTCGGCTGGCTGCCAAAGAGCAAGGACGCAACCGCCATCGCCGAATACGCGGACCGCGAGCACGCGGACCTGATCATGCTGCCAAGCGACCTCGACGATGTCGGGCTGATGGGCAAGCTCCAAGGGCAATCTTCGACGGAGGAGACCGCCGAGAAGGCAGCACGCCCGGTAGCCGTGGTGGACGAAGACGGGAACATCGAGTACCGCTGAGTCCAAGGTTCGGACGCCTGCTAATCAGAGGGCGAGTTCTATTCCGACCGGACAGTGGTCCGAACCCATTACCCCCTGCTCGATGAAGGCGTTGGATACGCGGGGCAGCAGGTCGTCGCTCACGAAGACGTAATCGATGCGCCAGCCGATGTTACGGGCGCGCCGTTCCCGCCAGGCGTCCCAGTAGCTGTACTGCTCGGCCGCATTGGGGTGGAGGTGACGGAAGGTGTCGAGGTAGCCTTCGGCGATGATGCGGTCGATCCACTCCCGTTCTTCCGGGAGGAAGCCGGTGCCTTTCATCGCCTCTTCGGGCCGCGCGAGGTCGATCTCACGGTGGGCAGTGTTCAGGTCACCCATGAAGACAACGCCTCGGCCCGCTCTCCTCAGTTCGTTAATGTGATCGAGGAAGGCTGCGTAGAAGCGAAGTTTGAAGGCGAGACGGTCGGTACCGCGTTTGCCGCCGTTGGGAAAGTAGGCGGTGATGAGGGTCAGGTCGCCGTAGTCGGCCTCGATGACGCGTCCCTCGCGGTCGAACTCCGGGTCGCCGGTGCCGAGTTGGACGCGATCCGGGAGCGGCTTGGAGAGCAGGAGGGCGCCGCTGTAGCCCGCCTTTTCGGCGGTGTGCCAGTGGGCGTTGTAGCCGTGGCCATGCCAGAGCGCCTCTTCGACCTGCGCCGGCATCGCCTTCACTTCTTGCATGCCGACGATGTCCGGGGCGGACGACTCCAGCCACCCCTGGAAATCGCCGGTGCGGACGGCGGCGCGCAGGCCATTGACGTTCCACGAACAGATCTTGAGCGAGGCCATGGCAGTGGTGAGCTTAGACGAACACGCGCGCGACGACGACCGCCGCGGTGCCTACGGCGGCGACGAGCACGTATTCCGCCGCGGTGCTCCATTCGAGGTCGTGATCGAGGAGGTGGTGGGCGAGCCCGGTCGCGAGATAGAAGCCAATGATAAGCAGGGCACCAGCGAGGAGCCCGTCGAGCGGAAAGAAGTAGAGGGCGAGATGGAGCTCGGCTACTGAGATACCGATGGCGAGGCCCACAAGCAGAGAACTCAGGCCCAGCAAACGGCTTTCCCGAAGGAGTTCCATGGCGAGGGCGACACTGGCAAGGCCCACGCAGGCCGCGCCGAAAGTGACTTCCAGGTCGCGTGTGAAGATCACCGTGTAAAGGGCGAAGGCCGTGAGATAGGTGATGACCGCGAGCGCCAGGCGCATCGAACCGTAGATCCGCGTGCCGAACTCGACCGTGTGGTATTCGCCGAAAACAACAACGCCGACGACGAGGGATGCAGCCAGCGCGGCCGCTGGGCGCAAGTAGCCATCCATCGCTTCATCCACGAAGAAGCCAGCGCCGAGGGTGGCGAGGACAGGGAGGAAGAGGTAGACCAGCGAACGGAAGGGACCCTCGCCCTGCCAGTGCGGATGACCGCGGACGATGCCGTCGGCGCCGAGGGCGGCAAGCCCAGCGGTGAGCCCGAGGATCCACGGCTGCTCGGGCCGCAACGTGACGAAGGCCGAGAGCCCGCCTGCCACGACGAACACGAGAAGCACGATGCGCACCGTCGCGCCGGCAGCGATGGTCTGGGTCCGGGCATTCGAAACCAGCCGCTATTCTCCTGCGAAGGTAGGCTGCTCGAGCCCGTAAATCTCGGCGGCGTTGCCCCACCAGAGCCGCTCGCGCTGGTCGCCTGAGAGGTCGAGGAGGTCGTAAAGCGCCTCGAAGCGATCGATGTGGGCGCGGATGTCGTCCATGCCGCAGTCGCTGCCCCAGACAAGTTTCTCGACGCCAAACTCGCCGAAGTCGCGGGCCAGCAGCTTGCGTTCAACAAGGTGGCGTTCGATGGTCTCCCCGCCGCTCATGTCGAACCAGACGTTATGTCGCCAACGAGCCACGGAGGCCGCGAATTCGTAGTTCCCCTGGTTGCCGATGTGGGCGCCGATGATCTTGAGGCGCGGGAAGCGGTTGGCGATAGTGTCGAGATGCAAGGGGTTCATGCGTGAGGCGGACATGTTTCGCGGCCCCACGCGAGCAAGCATCGCCTGCCAGCGCTGGAAGTTCTGGGCGGCCTGCGGATCGCGCCGGGGGTGGGTAATGGAATAATCAAGGCCGCCGCCAATGACGCCCATGTGGAAGAGCACCGGCATGCCGAGTTGCTCCGCCCTGGCGTATGTCGGCAGATAGTCGGGGCAATCGTAATCGCGCTGCACGCCGATGAGCTTGAGGCCGCGGTAGCCCATGTTCCAGAGTCGCTGGACCCCGTCGCCATCGATCTCCTCGGGGTCGATCATGGCCACGGGAATCAAGAAGTCCGGGTACTGTTCGAGCAGCTCCATCGCGCGCTCGTATGACGGGCCAAAGCGGCCACCGGAGAGCATGCAAGCCTTCGTCACGCCGGCGGCGGACGCCACTTCGACGATCCGATGGACCATGGGCGCGGGATCGATGTCGGGATTCTCCCAATCGCGGGGCATATGCATGTGGACGTCGAAAATCTTCATCATGAGCGCGTTCTCACCCGGATCAGGAGCAGTTTCACGAGTGTAGCATCCGCGTACGAAACGAGCCGGGCGCTGCTCGCGCCCGAACCATGGTCTCGCGGTTGCTCGCACGCCTGCGGAACTACCCGGCCGGGATCTGCAGCTCGATGCCGTACTTTGCCGTGAGCGTCATAAGCTTCTCCATGTCCGGCGGACCGCCCGCGGGGATGGTCCGGGTGAGGGCAGGCTCGCCCATCTCTGTGATGAATTGTTCGAAGCCGGCTGGCGCCGTCAGGACCAGCCCGCGGAGCGGCTGTTCGCCGACGATCGTGAAGCCGTGGACCACGCCGCGTGGCAGGAAGACGAACGAGCCTGACGTCGCACGAAAGCGATCATCGCCGCACATGACTGCCATCTCGCCCTCGAGGACGTAGAACGCCTCATCTTCGTTGCGGTGGATGTGCGGCGGCGGCTCGGTGCCCGCGGGCTGATTGAACTCAGCGAGCGCGAAGGCGCCACCGGTCTGCGCACGACTGGCTTTGATGGTGAAAAGGCCGCCGAGCATCCAAAGGGGTGTCCCTTCCTCCGCGGCAAGGGCGTAACCGGGCGTGGTGGTCGCGATGGACATGAGTCTTCTCCTTCGAAACACTCGCTAGCCAGTGGTGTACACTGACTGCTGAGGGGACTCTAATGCGCCAGGGGACGAGAAGTCAATACTCAGTAGACAAAGATGTTCAGTGAGTGAGACACGATTGGGATCCGGGCGAAAACTCAAGCTGAAGAAGCGGGCAGAGCGGATGGGCGAGACCCGCCGACGGATTGCGCGCGCCACGTTCGAGCTCCATTCGACGCTTGGGCCGGCCTACACCTCGATTAGCGCCATTGCCGAGCGCGCGGGCTTGCAACGGGCGACGGTGTACAAGCACTTCCCGGAGGAGCGGGAGTTACACGGCGCCTGCGTGGAGTATGGGCTCGGGCTTGATCCGCCACCAGACCCGGGGGAATGGCTCCACATTGACGAGCCGCACAGGCGGCTGCTCCAGGGCCTCACCGAACTGTACTCCTGGTACGGGCGGAACCGCGGGCTACTTGCCAACGTGAGCCGAGACCTGCCCGTCGTCCTTCCCCGGTTCGAGGGCAATCCGCCCGCGGCGCTGGTCGCATTCATGCAGATGCCGGGCATTCTTCGCGATACGCTGGCAGAGGGGTGGGACGCGGTGCGGCCGACGGCCTTCCTAGCAGCGGTCGCACTCGCGGTGGATTTCCAGACATGGAACACGCTTGTGGGCCAGGGTCTCGATGACGAACAGGCAGCTGCGCTGATAGCGCGGTGGATCGAATGCGCGAGCGTGGCAGGTGCCCCGGACTGACACGCGCACCGTAGACTGACGAGGCGTGCTTTCCCGGCCATTCATTGCGCTGTATATCGCCGTGTTCGTGGCCACCATGGGGATCTCCATGGTTAGCCCGCTGCTGCCTGTTTACGCCGAGGAGCTCGGCGCGGAAGGGATCTGGCTTGGGCTGACGTTCTCCTCATTCGCGATCGTGCAGGCGGTGGCGGGACCGATCACCGGGCGAATGTCGGACCGCTACCCGCGCAAGCCGTTCATCGTGGTGGGTCTGGTGATCTACATGATCGCCGCGCTCGGCTACCTCACGGCGCAGAACGTGGGCCAGGTGATCGCCTTCCGCGCATTCAGCGGGCTGGGCACGAGCATGATCTTCTCGGTGGCGCGGGCCTACGTCGGCGACCTCGTGCCGCCGGGGAGGGAAGGGCGCTGGATGGGAGTGTTCGCGACGGCGGACATCGTGGGCTTCGGGACCGGGCCGCTGATCGCGGGCGTGGTGCGGCAGCAGGTGGGTTTCGATGCCGTGTTCGTGACGATGGCTGCGATGATGGGCACCTCGGCGCTAATCGTGGCCACCTTCCTCCCGCGGCGGATGCCTCAGCACCTGAGGGTGGCCGGCCCTGGCGTCAGGAGCGTCGGCTTCCGTGATGCACTGAAGGATCGCCTCGTAGCGGCAATCGTGATCAACATGGCGCTGATCTCCGTGTCTTTCGGTGCGTCATTCGCGTTCCTCGGCTTGCGACTGGAGAAGGACATCGGCGCGAGCCCGACGATGATCGGCGTGGCGTTCGCGACGCAAGACCTGACGGGCGGAGTGGCACAGCCGTTCTTCGGGCGGCTCGCTGACCGGTTGTACCGGCCGCTGCTGGTGTCAATTGGCCTCGGTACTCTCGGCATCTTCCAGGTGGCGCTGGGGTATGGCGAAAGCTACCTGCTGGTGGTTGCCCTGCTGTTCTGCATGGGCGCTTCGAACGCCTTGGCAGGGGTGGCGGCGGGCGCCATCCAGGTAGTCGCGGGACGGCGCGTGGGCATGGGCACGGTGCTCGGGCTCGGCTCGTTCGGAAATGGGATCGGCATCATCACGGGATCGTTGATCGGCGGTGTTCTTGTCGATGCGTACGGCATCTCCGCGGCGTTCCTCTTCTCGGGTGTGATGATCGCCCTCGGCGCGCCCCTCTTCCTGTTCCTCACCCGCGGCCTGCGCACGACCGAGGACGCGTTGCCGTCCGTGCGACCGGTGGCGGAACCAGCGCCGGCAGCACAGTAGGCCGTACGATTTGTGCGTGGATAACACACGATTCGTGGAGGTCGCGGTGAACTCCGGCCAGCCGGCGCGGCAGGGGTTCACCTACTCCGTGCCTGCAGGAATGGTACTGACGCGGGGGCAGGCGGTGTTCGTGCCCTATGGCCCGCGGGTGTTGCAGGGCATCGTGCTCGCGCTCCAACGAACGTCGGAACTGGAGCAGGTCCGGCCGGTGGCGGCCGTGGCCGACCCCGATGCGGTGCTCG
>JBKKBS010000330.1:0-3644 GCA_046713815.1 Tepidiformaceae bacterium | reverse complement strand
ACATTGGGGAGGGTATCGCGTTGCCGCGCATGAGGTGGAGTTCTGGCAGGGGCGGCCGAACCGGCTGCACGATCGCATTCGATATCGAGCGGAGCCTAACGGAGCGTGGCGGATCGAACGGCTCGCTCCGTAGCAAGAGGAATCTCAGGTATGTGCTCGCCTTTCCGCGTCCAGGAGTTCTCCTCTCAGCTTCACATAACTCTCGACCCGTTCGGCACTGATCTCTCCCCGCGCCGCTGCGTCGCGAATGGCGCAGCCGGGCTCCATCATGTGCACGCAATCCTGAAAGCGGCACTCGCCCAGAAAAGGGCGGAACTCCGGAAAGCAGTGCGGCAGATCGACGCTCGGCAGTCCCCACAGTCCGACCTCACGCAGACCGGGCGTATCGACCACGAAACCACCCGCCGGGAGCGGGTGCAGGAGCGCGCCGACGGTCGTGTGACGCCCCTTGTTGACCGATTCGCTGATCTCCCCGACCCGCAGGTCGAGGCCGGGATAGAGGGCGTTCATGAGCGACGACTTGCCCACTCCCGAGGGGCCGGTGAGGGCACTGGTGCGGTCGCGCAGCGCGTCGTGCAGCTCCGCCAGCCCCATGCGCGTGCGGACGCTGGTGTAGTGCACCGGATAGCCGATGCGCGCATAGTGCCCGAAACGCCGCTCCGCCTCGCCTAACGAAGCCAGGTCGAGCTTGTTGACGACGATGCGCGCCCCGAGGTCGTTTCCCTCGGCGATGACCAGGAACCGATCGAGCATCGAGAGGTGCGGCTCGGGCTTCACCAGCGCGAAAACGACAATCACCTGATCGACGTTGGCCGCAACGACCCGCTCACCGTAGGCGTTTCCCGGCGCCCGCCTGGCGAGCTGCGAGCGGCGCGGCTCGATAGTGGTGATCGCCCAAGCGTCGTTCGTCTCGGCCTGCTCCATCGTCACCCGATCGCCGACGGCCAGCTTGAGTGCTCCCCCCGTCTCGATCTTGAGGCGCCCGCGTAGCGAGGCCTGTCGCACCTGCCCATCCTCGTCCATCACGTGCCAGACTCCACCCGTGCCGCGCAGCACCACGCCGGCACGCGTCACGTGCGCCACGGGCGCGAGATATCAGCGTCCATCGCCACCCTCATTGCGTTCATCGCGCATCGCGTCCCACCACCGCCGCTCCGGCGCGTCGCCGTGTTCAGCACGAATGAGTTCCTCGAGCAACTGCTTCACCGCGGCCAGCGAGAGCCCACCGACCTGCGCCCGCGCCGACTCGACGCTCTCGCCGTGGGCGAGATAGTCGCTCTCGAGATGACCCTCGACTCCCTGCTCGCCCATCCGCCTCCATCGCAGAAAGAGCAGGAAGCCACCCCACGCCCGCTCGCCCTCGCCGGTCCGGTCGACCTCGATCTCGACGCTGTACGACAGGCCGTCCGATCCCTCGAACGCCGCCGGGCGCGCGTGCACGGCCATGTAGCCGCCGATGGTGTTTGCGTCGCCACGGGAGTGGTCGGCGGGGAGATGCTGCCCCGGCATACCTAACGCCTACCGCGAACCATTTCCTTCACGATGTTTCCGGTCATGAAGGCCAGGTTCGCCGGTCGCTCGGCCAGACGGCGCATCAGGTAGGGATACCACTGCGTCCCGAACGGCACGTAGACACGCATGCGGTAGCCGTCACGCACCAGTCGCTGCTGGAGATCGCGGCGGACGCCAAACAGCATCTGAAACTCGAAACGATCGTGGCTGATCTGCTGCTCCGCCGCAAAACGACGCGCGTCGCCGATGATGGCCTCGTCGTGCGTGGCGATACCGGGGTACCGGCCATCGATCATCAGACGGTGCATGCACTGCACGTAGTTCGCGTCGACATCGGCCTTGTCGGAATACGCCACCGCCGCCGGCTCGAGGTACGCACCCTTGCACAGCCGCACGCGACACTTGAGCGAGATCGCATGCTCCACATCCGCGGAGGTGCGGCGCAGGGCACTCTGCAGCACGATGCCGACATGCTCGGGAAACGACGGATACAATCGATGCTCGAACATCTGGATGGTGCGGTCGGTGTACGCACTGCTCTCCATGTCCAGCCGCACGAACGACCCGTAACCACGCGCGCGCTCAAGAATCATCTGCGTCGTCGCGATGCACAGATCCTCGGAGATATCCTGCCCGAGCGCAGTGAGCTTGACGGAGACATTGGCGTCGAGCTTTGCCTGGTCGATGCGATCAAGCAGCGTCAGGTACTCCTTCCCGACCGCTCGCGCGTCCTGTTCGTTGGTCACGCTCTCGCCGAGCAGGTCGAGCGATGCGCTGATGCCCTGGGCATTGAGCGCACGCACCGCATCGATGGCGGTGTCGATCGTTTCACCGGCTACAAACCGGGCGGCGAAGCGCTTCGCCAAGCGGTTGCGCTTGACGAAGTCGAAGATCCGCTGCTGATGCGAGAGGTACAGAAGCGACCGTCGAAGCATGATGGCGCGGTGGAGTTGTCTCGTGTGGCCTGACGTACCGCGCCGCGGCGGGAGCGATCCCGGCCGCGGCGGGGGGAAATATACGGCGAGCGGCGAGCTCCGTCAGCGCACCGCGGGTTGTAGTTCGCAGCCTGAGCCAGGCGGCGCGATGATCCGCTTGGGAAGCGGCGTCGCGAAGACGGGAGGTCTGGTGACGATGGACGCTTGTGGTGACGACGGACGAAGCTTCTCACCGACATTCCACGTCACGATCCCGTCATCGCTCTCCGGCTCGAGCAGATAGAACGCGAGCAGGCCGAGCGGCTGCGACGTACGAACGACTCTCAAGGTGCCATCCAGCGTCGCGCGGCCGCCCTGCCTCCAGCGTCCCTCTACCCGCACCTCACGCCGCCCCTGAAAGACTCGCGGCGCGATGCTCGCGGAGTCTGCCTCAAAGACTCCAAGCGGCACACTCTCGCATGTCGCGATGGGTGCTTCGATGGTGACGCCGTGCAAGGTCAGCAGCGCAAGCGCAGCGGTGTCCGATGCACTGACCACGTAACCCCAGGGCAGCGATCGCGAGAGCGTCGGGTCAAAGCGATCGACAACAGGCATGCGTACGGTGCGGTACTGCCCTGTTCGGCGAACGCCGCGGGGAACCCCCGGCTCGGTGCGCGCACTGTCGGTGATATGCGCCAGCGACTCCGCCACAACGTCACCGAACACCGGTGACCGGGTCAGCTCCGATCGTAGCGACGCGCGCAAGGATGTCGAGGAAGTCGCAGCGAATTCGCTCAATGCGGCGGCCGTGCCTGACGAGACGGCGCGCACGGTGCTCGCTTGCTCTGCGACCAGCGACAGCAGCTCGAAGGTAAAGGCATATGTCGAGGCGACCCGCCGCTCCAGCGGATCGTGCGAGTACGCCTCGCTGAGAATGGCGATGGTGCCCCGCAGGCCGGCGTAGTTGGTTCCGAAGCGCGGACGGCTGTCGTATGTGAACCAGCCGCGTTCGACGGAATCATTGGACACGAAGTTGCCGTAATCAAAGACCTCGAAGTTGTGCCGTACCCGCATCCGGCGACGGAGCTCCGGGAGCAGGGTATGCCGCGCAAAGGCGCTCGGGCCGACCTTTCCCGGAAGCCCGTCAGTCGCCGGATTGAGGCCGGGAGCGTAGGTCAGCGCGTATCCGTGATAGCTGCCATTGGTGGTGTGCAGGTC
>JBKKBS010000329.1:0-7621 GCA_046713815.1 Tepidiformaceae bacterium | reverse complement strand
GGAGCTTGCGGCCGCTGTCAGGGTGGCTGAACGGGCCATCCGGGACGAGACCAACGCGCTCGCGCCGTTGCTGACGCTCTTTCCGTTCCCTAGCGGGGGGCACGGGAACGTGGCGAACGCCGGACTGCGGCGGGGGGCAGCGATGGCGTTGCGGCGCGCGGCAAAGCATGAACGTGGCGCGGCGGAGGCGATCCGTGAGGCGTTGCACATCCTGGGGTGAGCGAACCGCCAAGCGGTTCAAAGGAAGGAGGCAGGGTCGGCTGCTGCCGACCCCCACGAGTCAAGGCGCAAGACATTCGCCCGCTCCGTGTCTCCGTGTCTCCGTGGTTGAAAGAACGCCTTCTCATAGACTGGAGGCATGCCGAACTGGGCGCTTGAGGGCGTGATCGCGACGAGCCCGCGTCCGGGGTTTCGGCCGGGCCCGGAGACGGCGGTGCCCTCGGGAGTGGTGGAAGAGTGGCTGTTCGAGCTGGAGGAGTTCGGGATCGCGTCGATCATCTGTCTCATCGGTCAGGACCAGCTCTGGCTCTACCGGAAATCGGTGCCGGAGGGGCTGATCACGCGCTACCGGCAGGCAGGGTTCGAGGTCGCGCACATCCCCACGCTCGACCAGCAGACGCATCCATTCACCAAGGAACAGTACGAACTGGCATGGGCGCACTTCCAAGAGCTGCCGAAGCCGGTGCTCGTGCATTGCAGCGCGGGCATGGACCGGACGGGGCGGATCGTGCGGTATTTGCGGGAGCGGATGGAGGGAGAGTCCGACATGGTTGGGTGAAGGGTGTGCGGCGCGGGACGCTTCGCTTGCCGCTCGGACGTGCTACCTGGCCAGTATTGGCACGCCGCCCACGGCCAGGGGCGGCCGCAGCTACCGGAGGGGGGACCATTCGGCCTGGCGGGCGAAGAGGAGGTCGTGCATCTCCCAAAACTTGCCCTGCTCGCCCGCGCAGATGGCGGCGACGCTGGCGTTGCCGGCGTTGGGATGGATCTGGGTGAGGGGGAAGTGGAGGAACGCGAGGGCGACGTTGTTTCCGTACTTCTTCAGGAGCGGGTCCATGGTGGTCTCGCTCCAGCGTTTGCAGAAGGGACACTGGAAGTCGCTGAACTCGGCGATGACGACACGGGCGTCCTTGTTGCCCTCGATCTGCGCGTCGCTGATGTCCACCGGGCTGGCGAGGATCTCAAAGCGGGGGGGCGTGGTGGCGGCGAGCTGCTGGATAGCCGCGGAGTACTGCGTGACGGCCGTGGGGCTGCCGTTGAGTTCGGCCTGGATGATCTCCTCGAAGAGCGCCTGCGGCTGGGCGCCAACGACCTTCTTGTTGTTGATGACGAAGGTTGGCGTGCCGGTAACGCCGAGCGAGCTGCCGCGCTGGAGCTGGCGGTTGAGGAGCGTGAGATGCTCGGGTTTGGCGAGGCAGGCCTGGAACTTCGTCGTGTCCGATCCGACCTGCTTCGCATAGTCGGCAAAGGTGCCGCGGAGGTCCTGGGCGGTGGAAACACCCGCGCCATCGCCGCCGGTGTCCGCGGGGACGCCCTGCATCGCCTGGATCTGGGCCTGGAGGTCCGTCAGCGCGCGGAGCACGTCGTCGTCCGCGCTGCCGTCGTCGCGGGTGTACCAGACCGCGCCCGCGATGATGGCGGCGCCCACGATGATGGCGAACGGAACGGCCAGGTGTTTCCAGAGCGGCCGGCCCGCTGCGGGGACGGCGCTCTGCGGAACCGGAGTACGGCCGGCGTCTTCGCTCGGCGTTGGATCTGCGGATGGCGGTTCGGGCGGCGGCTCGTCGGGCATTGAGTTAGCGTCGGGTGTTCGAGTCCTAGCCTCAACCAAGGCGGGGGGGCCGCGGGATTTATGACGATCGTAGTCGCGTGGGCACCGACGCGCTTGCTTACGCGCGCACTACTGCGGCGCGACCGTCGCCCGGCGGTCAGGGGGCGCCGCGACGCCGGAGGACGGCGAGCGTCAGGGCCTCGACGGTCTCGAGACCACCGTCTTCCTCGCGTGCCTCGTCGACCCAGCGCTTGGCTTCGGGGCGGGGGTAGCCGAGGGCGACGATGGTCTCGACTGCGTCGGCAACGGCGCGATGGCCGTCGAGTTTCGCGGGGTCGACAGCGTGGGCGATGTGGCCGTCTTGGAGGGCCGCTTCGGCCGTAACTTTGCCGCGCAGCGTGGCGATGATCTTGTCCGCGGCGCGGGCGCCGATGCCGGGGAGGCGGATGAGCGCGGGGCGATCTTCTTGCTCGATCGCGCGGGCGATAGTGCTGACGGAGACGTTCATCGCCTTGACGGCCTTGGCGGGGCCGATGCCCTCGACGGTGATGAACTTGCGGAAGAAGTCGCGCTCCGGACGGCGAAGGAAGCCGACGAGCACGGGCACGGGCTGGTTGGCTGTGGCCGAATAGTGGACGAAGACCGACACGTCCGGCGGAAGGGCGGCGGCGTCGTCATCGCGCAGGGCGGAGATCTCGGGCCAGAGGAAGAGCGGCACGAGCACCTCGTAGGTCACGCCCGCGACCTCGACCTCGATAGCGGGGCCGGCGATGTCCATGCGTGCGAGGCTGCCGGTAAGTTGGGTGATCACGCGGGTCAGTATCAGGCAGGGCGCGCCAGTCCCCAAGCGCGGGCGCGATCCCGGCTTTAGCCGTTCGCGCTCGGGACTGACTGCCGCCAGCCCTGACGGTGACGGGGCGCACCTGTACGCTTGGAACGTGCCCGAGCTGCCCGAAGTCGAAACCATCCGGCGGGACCTGGAACCGCTCGTCGTGGGACGCGCGATCGTCGGGGTCGAGGTGGACGCGGGGACGATCCAACTGCTGGCGGCGGCATCTATCGAGGTGCTGCGGGAGAACCTGGTGGGGCGGCGCATCAATTCGGTTGGACGGCGGGGCAAGTACCTGATGTTCGGGCTTGATGACGGGCGGACGTTCGTCCTGCATCTGCGGATGACGGGGCGGCTGGTGTGGCGGGAGCGGGGAGCTGACGCCGAGAAGTACGAGCGGGCGAAGTTGATGCTGGACGACGGACACGACTTGAGGTGGGCGGACCTGCGCAAGTTCGGGACGTGGCGCATCCACGTCGACACGGCGGAGCTGCTCCAAAAGCTGGGCCCGGAACCGATCGACGAGGGCTTTTCGCTCAAGCTCTTCCGGCAGGCGCTGGGCAAGCGCACCGCGCCCGTGAAAGCGGTGCTGTTGGACCAACGGCGAATCGCGGGGCTCGGCAACATTTATGTCGATGAGGCGCTCTACCAGGCGAGGGTGCGGCCGGACACGCCCGCGGGGTGGCTCTCCCCGGCGGCGACGAAGCGACTGTGGCAGGCGAGCCGCGAAGTGCTCGAACGGGGAATCGCCAACCGCGGCGCGAGCTTCAAGGACTACGTGGACGGGCAAGGCAACCCCGGGCAGCAGCACCTGCACGTCCAGGTCTTCCGGCGGGACGGGAAGCCGTGCTACGCCTGCGGGACGATCATCTTCCGTACCGTGGTGGGCGGGCGCGGGACGCACTTCTGTCCCCGCTGCCAGCCAAAGGGCCGCATGCCGAGGCGCGCCCATGCTCGCTGAGGTGGCTGACGTGCTTCGGGCGCTGCGCTTGGCGTCCGAAAGCGAGGTCGACATCGAGGCGGTGGGACCGGGCGTGGAGCGGTGGGCGATCTGTCCGCCCCGCGCGGCCCGCACGGATGTGGTACTGCGCGGACATCCCGACGCCGAACGCGCCGCCAACCATGTAGCGGTCGTGGAGGTGCTTGCGCGCGTCGATTTCCCATTCATGCCGCGTCCGCTCGCGGCGCTGGGAGACGTGGTCGTGGAAGAAGGGCTGGCCGCCGTCAGCGCGCTCTCACTTGTCGCGCCCGAAGGATCCGTGGACGCGGCAATGCGGGCGCTGGCGGCGGTGCACACGCTCGACGTGCGCGAAGGCCGCGGATGGGACGTGACACGGGAAGAAATGCTGCCCACCCTTGAGCCACAGCTGCACCGATTGGGGTTCGCCTCGCATGAGCGCGAGGCTGCTGCTCCCTGGCTGGCGGCGGCGCGCGACGCAATCCTTCTGTCGCCGTGGGGGTTCGGACACGGCGATGCCACGGCCCAGAATGTGCTGCTCGCGCCCCGGCGCGCGTGGCTCGTGAGCTTTCACGCGTCAGGGCTGCACCCGCAGCTCTTCGATGTCGCTGCCTTTCTGCTGACGGCCGGGTTGCCTCGCGAAGCGCGGGAGGCGGCGGCAGTCGTGTACGCGAATGAACGTGGACTCGACGCGGACGGCACGAGGCATCTAGTCGACGTGGCGGGCATCCTCTGGGGAATCGGCGAACTGCTGACGCTTCCGCGCCGCAGCATCGAGATCTGGGGAGACGACGGTGCGACAGCGGCGCTGAACACCGCGGCCGTGCGCATCGAACGGGGCATCCGCGAGGCTGCCGGGGGGCACGCCGTCGCGGCAGGCATACGCTCCGCGCTCTGGCCGTCGTAATATCCGGCGATGGCAACGCCGTACCCTGGCGGATTGAGTGAATTGGGGTTCGTCGAGGCGTACTGGTCCTCGGCACTGCGCAAGCCTTCGGTTGTCGCTGACTCCGTGCTGCGCGCGCTCGTGCTGGCGGGGCAGAGCGAGCGCTATTCCCTCTCCGGGCTGATCGCCGAACAGCTCGCGGAAGCGTGCAGGCGGCTCGCAGCCGTGTATCTCGCGCTGGGCGATCGCCGGCATCCCGTGGCGCAGACGTTGTTGGAACCGTTGCCCGGCGCGGCGGCGTGGCTGGCGTTCGCGCAAGATGCGGGTGTGATGACGCCCGAGCAGATGATCCGCCACCTGTCGCTCGATGAATCCGCGCTGGAAGTCGCCACGCGGTTGAGGGGAATGGAGAATCTCGGGGTGCTGGACGCCTATGTGGCTGCGGCGGAACGGGGGAGCCCCATGTTCCTGGTGCCGGCAGGCGGCGCGCGCGGCCCCCAATCGGGGTGGCTGGCCGGTCAAACCGCAAGCGGCGACTTGACGGCCGTGGAGGTGCTGTTGGATGAGGGGCAGGCGGCGGCGCTTGCCGACCTCACGGCCGACCTCTCCGCGATCGCACGGGGCTTGCTCGGGAGCTACCTTGACGCCCGGCGGACGGCGGGCTGGCGGGAGTGATGGCAGACAAGGGCTGGCGCACAGGGCCACGAGACGCGATCACCGACGTGCCGGGGATCCGCGTGGGCCACTGGACGGACCGCAGGCGCGCGACGGGCTGCACGGTCATCCGCTGCGAAGAGAGCACGTTCGTGGCGGTCGATGCGCGTGGCGGGGCGCCGGGAACGCGCGAAACGGACGCGCTCTCGCCGGCGAATGTGGTGCGCAGGGCCCACGCGATCCTGTTCACGGGCGGGAGCGCGTTCGGGCTGGCGGCGGCGAGCGGAGTTGTGCGGTTGCTGGGGGAGCAGCAGATCGGGTTCGCGACGACGGTGGCGCGAGTGCCAATCGTGCCGGCGGCGGTGCTCTTTGACCTCTCGCTGGGCGACGCAGCGGCGTTCCCGGGCGAAAATGCGGGCTACCTCGCGGCCAAGCGTGCGAAAGGGGGCGCAGTGGTTGAGGGGAGCGTGGGCGCGGGCACCGGGGCGACGGTCGCTAAGCTGCTAGGGGTCGAGCACGCGCTCAAGGGCGGACTAGGGACCGCGAGCGTCGCCGGACCGCGCGGGTTCGTGGTGGGAGCGCTGGCCGTGGTCAATGCCGTCGGCGCGATCACCAACCCCGACACTGGCCGCATCGTGGCCGGGCCGCGCTCCACAGGAGGCAAGTTCGTGGCCATGTCCGCGGCGATGGAGCTGCGCACGGCGCAGATGGACGCGCTGCTGGAAACACGGTGCTGATCTGTGTCGCAACGAACGCAGCGCTGGAGCACCACCAGTTGCAGCGGCTGGCGATCCAGGCCCACGACGGGCTGGCGCGCACGGTCTTCCCGGCCCATACCTTCGGGGACGGCGACATCACATTTGCGATTGCGATGGGGCAGATCCCGGCGGCGGCCGATGACACGATGGTGCTGGGAATGATGACGGTGCGCGCCGTGGAGCGAGCGGTATTGTGGGGAATCGAACGGGCGACGGGATTGGGCGGCATGCCGTCGGTGGGGGAGTGGCGGTCATAAGCGGAGATGGATCGCATCGCGGGAGCCGGGATACGACGGACGAGCGCCTGGCATATGTGATTAAAGTCACGAGAATAATGGGCCTTGAGACTTGAACGTGGCGGGCGCGGGGTTCAGACTGCGCAATCGATGGTGGGTAAAGTGATATTTTCGTGCCCGCCGCAAGACTGCTCGAGGAGAGGACGAAACTCGATGAGGAAACTGCTATTGATTCTGCCGGGACTGGTGTTGGCGGGCGCCGCCTTCATGACCGGCGCCACAACGTCGGCGCAAGCCCCCCAACCAACCAGCGGGACGCTGCTCGCGTCCGATCCGGGGGGGCTGTTCGGAGGCGCCATCGGTCCCGATGGCGCCGTCTACGTGACCCAGGGAGGAACGGGCGGCACCACCGTCGTCGAGACGCCCGATGGCTCAAGGTGGGCCTGACCGCTAAGATCCTGCGCATCGACCCGGTAACCGGGGCCGTCACCACGGCCGCAACAAACATCCCGTCCGTCGACTTCGGGGACGGGGCCGGGTCAGGTCTGATCGACGTCGCGTTCATCGGAAACACGATGTACTACCTTAACGGGGCAGGAGGAGCGGAGGTTGGCTTCCCGAACAACCCCGTCGGCATCTACAAGGTGAACGCCGACGGGACATCAACGCTGGTGGCCAACCTTGGCGCATACGCCATAGCGAACCCGGACCCAACCCAGCAGATTCCGACCGGCAATCCATTTGGCCTCGCAACCCGCGGCGACACCCTGCTTGTGACCGACGGAAACGCGAACCGGGTGTTGAGCGTGACGTTGGCCGGGGTCATCACCAAGCTGATCCAGTTCGGAAACGTTGTGCCGACGGGCGTCGTCTCGAAGGCGACGGGGCCGGTCTATGTCACGCAGTTTGGTCCCGCGCCCCACCCACCTGGCAACAGCTTTCTCGTGTCGATCGATGCGGCGACCGGCGTCGCTACCACCATCGATGACGGCACCCAGCTAATCGGCGTCGACTTTTCGGGGGATGTGGTCTACGTCGTGAACATGGGCGACCAGGCGGTAGACCCGGATGGGCCCCCGGCGAAGCCATTCACGGGGACGCTTTACAGGCTGACGGCGGGCAATCTCGTAGCGGTGGCCACCGGCTTCATGCTGCCGGTGGCGCTGAACATCACCAACAACACGGCCTATATCACGACGCTCACGGGCGAGGTGTGGAAGGTCGCGAATCTCTCGGCGTTGACTCAAATCACGCCGACTCCAACTCCAACCGCCACGGCGACACCAACATCGACGCCAACGGCGCCGCCGGCCACCGCCACTCCGACCGCGCCCGTACCCACGCCGACGACTGTCGCACCTGCTCCGCCGAGAACCGGCACGGGCGCTACGGGCGCAAGTAACGCCTCATGGGTTCTTGTCGCGTTCGCCGGCCTCGCGCTCGCCTTCGGCGGGGCCGCCGTTGGCGTGGCCACGAGAGGGACCAGATCGATCCGGCCGCGCAACTAGCCTTTCCGAGCGGAGCGAGGT
>JBKKBS010000328.1:0-8732 GCA_046713815.1 Tepidiformaceae bacterium | reverse complement strand
CTCGATGCGATCACGGGCCGCTCACCGCAGCGCATCGGTCTGTCCGCCACGCAGCGGCCGCTGGACGAGATCGCGCGCTACCTCGGTGGGGACCGTCCCGTGCGCATCGTCGATGCCGGACGGACGCGCGAACTCGACCTCAAGGTGATCGTGCCGATGGAGGACATGGCGCGCCCGAACCCGGAGCTGTACCAACCAGCGAGCACGATTAACGGCACTGGCTACGAGGGCGCGACCGGAATGTGGCCGGCGATCTATCCGCAGCTCCTGGACCTGGTCCGCGCCCACACCTCAACCATCATCTTCGTGAACAACCGGCGACTGTCTGAGCGGATCGCCGCGCGCGTCAACGAGATCGCGGGCGAGGAACTGCTGCGCGCCCACCATGGCTCGGTCTCGCGCGAACAGCGCCAGCAGATCGAGGAGGGTCTGAAGGCTGGCCTCTTGCCCGGCATCGTCGCCACCAGTTCGCTCGAACTGGGGATCGACATGGGCGCGGTCGACCTCGTCATCCAGGTGGAGTCGCCGAAGTCGGTGGCCCGCGGTTTGCAGCGCGTGGGGCGTGCCGGGCACCAGGTAGACGCCGTCAGCACGGGACGCATCTTCCCCAAGTTCCGCGGCGACCTGCTCGAATGCGCGGTGCTCACGCGGCGCATGCGCGACGGGCTAATCGAAGAGACGCGCATCCCTCAGAACCCGGTGGACGTGCTCGCCCAGCAGATCGTGGCTATGACGGTGATGGACGATTGGACTGTCGATGATCTGGAAACGATTGTTCGTCGCGCTCACAACTTCCGAAACCTCAGCCGCGACGCGTTCGAATCCGTTCTTGGCATGCTCGCGGGGCAGTACCCCTCGGACGAATTCGCGGACCTCAAGCCGCGGCTCATCTGGGACCGCGTGACGAACATCCTCTCCGGCCGCCGCGACGCCAAAACCGTCGCGCTGATAAACGCCGGCACCATCCCCGATCGCGGCCTCTACGGGGTCTTCCTCGGCGTTGGCGGCCCCCGTGTGGGCGAACTCGATGAAGAGATGATCTACGAGTCGCGGGCGGGCGAGACCTTCGTCCTCGGGGCCAGTACATGGCGGATCGAGCAGATCACGCGCGACCAGGTGATCGTATCTCCCGCGCCCGGCGAGCCGGGGAAGATGCCGTTCTGGAGAGGTGACGGCATCGGCCGCCCGCTTGAGTTCGGGCGCGCGATCGGCGCCTTCACACGCGAAATCGATGCGATGCCCGGGGAGGCCGCGCTCGTACGCCTGCAACGCGACCACGACCTCGACGATCTCGCCGCCCGCAACCTGATCGCCTACCTCGACGAGCAGAAGGAATCGACGCGAGTCCTCCCAACCGACCGCACGGTCGTGGTCGAACGATTCCGCGACGAGCTTGGTGACTGGCGTGTGGTCATCCTGACGCCCTTCGGCGGGCAAGTGCACGCACCGTGGGCGCAGGCGATCGAGCGCGTCCTCGCCGAGCGCAGCGGCTTCGAAGTGCAGACGATCTGGAGTGACGACGGCATCGCAATCCGCTTCGCCGGGGGCGAAGAACCGCCGCCCGCGGACGTGCTGTTTCCGGTGCCAGAGGAGGTCGAGGATCTCGTCATCAGCCGCCTGGAGGAGTCGGCGTTGTTCGCTGCGCACTTCCGCGAGAACGCGGGGCGAGCGTTGCTCCTCCCCAAACGATTCCCCGGCGCGCGCAGCCCGCTTTGGATGCAGCGTCAGCGCTCAGCCAACTTGCTGGCCGTTGCCAGCCGCTACGGCTCATTTCCGATCATCCTTGAGACGTACCGCGAATGCCTGCGCGATGTCTTCGACTTGCCCGGCCTCGTCGAAATACTCACGCAGGTTCGCAGCCGCGAGATCAAGATCGCGAACGTCGAGACCGCGGACGCTTCCCCGTTCTCCCGCGGCCTGATCTTCGACTATGTCGCCGCCTATATGTACGAAGGCGACGCCCCGCTGGCGGAGCGCCGTGCCCAGGCGCTGACGCTCGATCGCAACCTCCTGCGCGACCTCCTCGGTGAGGATGAGTTGCGTGAGCTGCTCGATCCCGATGCAGTCGCCGATATCGAGCTGGAACTGCAGTGCCTCGTCGACAACCGCAAGGCGCGCAACGAGGACCAACTCCACGACCTCCTGCGGCGCGTCGGCGACCTCTCACGCTTCGAAATAGAGGTGCGCGTGGCTGAGCCCGGTGCGCTCGACACATGGCTGGCGGCGCTCCAGTCCACGCGCCGGGCCTGCCCCGTCCGCATCGCGGGCGAGGAACGCTGGATCCCGATGGAGGATGCCGGGCGTTACCGTGATGGCCTGGGCGTGTCGCCGCCGCTCGGCGTGCCCGAGGCATTTCTGCGGAAGAGCGTCCAGCCACTGGATGGGCTGGTCGGGCGATACGGACGAACGCACTCGCCGTTCCTCGCAGCCGCGGCGGCAGAACGATGGGGCATTCCCGAGACCCTGGTGCGGGAGGCGTTGGAGCGCCTCGAGGCTGCGGGCAGTGTCATCCACGGCAACTTCCGCCCCGGCGGCCTCGAGCGGGAATGGTGCGACCCGGAGGTGCTGCGTTCGCTCCGCCGCCGATCCCTCGCCCGCCTCCGCCGCGATGTCGAGCCGGTCTCCCACGACGCCTTCGCTCGCTTCCTCCTCTCCTGGCAAGGGGTGACTGCCGCCACAGGGGCGGACGCGGGCAATCGTCCTTCCGCGGAAGGATCGGCGATCGCCGATCGCCAATTGGAGCGCCTCCGCGAGGCCGTTGGCCAACTCCAGGGCTACCCTATCCCTGCTTCCGTGTTGGAGCGGGACGTCCTCGCCGCCCGCGTTCCGGGCTATCAGCCCCGGCTGCTCGACGAATTGGGCGCCTCGGGCGAGGTGGCATGGTGCGGGCGGGGGACGCTGGGCAAGGACGACGGCCGCATCGCGCTATACCGTCGCGAGAAGCTGTCGGAGCTGATGCCATCACCGGCAGCGATCGAGGACGAGACGCCTCTTCACATGGCGATCCGGGAACACCTCGGCGCTCGTGGGGCATCATTCTTTGCCGAGATCGTCGGAGCGGTACGTGTTCACCCGAAGGAGGTCCTCGAAGCGCTGTGGGATCTCGTATGGGCGGGTCATGTGACGAACGACACGTTCGCGCCCGTGCGAGCACTCGCCTGGCCGAAGCGCGCCTCCACGAACCCGCGCGGCCGTGGCAGCAGCCTCCCACCGGAATCCGCGGGGCGCTGGTCACTCGTGCGAGCGGAGGAGTCAACGGACCCCACGCCGACCGCGCGCGCCCATGCGCTTGCCCTGTCCTTGCTGGACCGCTACGGCGTAGTCACGCGCCAGGGGCTAGCGGCCGAGAACATCCCCGGCGGGTTCTCGACGGTCTACCCGATCCTGAAGGCGATGGAAGACGGCGGTCGAATCCGCCGCGGCTACTTCGTCGACGGGCTGGGTGGCGCCCAGTTCGCCCTACCGGGCGCGGTCGATCGGCTGCGCGCCCATCGTGAACTGCCGGACGAGGCCGCCGTGTATGTGCTCGCCGCCACCGACCCCGCGAACCCCTACGGCGCCACTATCCCCTGGCCCCGGCGCGAGGACGGCGAGCGCCGGGCGTTGCAGCGATCCGCTGGCGCGCGTGTCATCCTCGTGAACGGCGAACCGGTGCTCTACCTCGACCGCGGCGGGCGCAGCGTCGTGACGCTCCCTGCGTTCGACGGCGCTTCCACTGATGTCGGTGTGGACGCCGCCACACTTGCCATCGGTGCGCTGGTGACGCTTGCGGGCGATGCCGGCGGGCGGGGGCTGACGATTGATCGAATCGATGGCGACCCGGCGACGCAATCGCCGCACCGTGAGCGATTCGTCCAGGCGGGATTCGTGAGCGGCTTCCGGGGCCTCACCCTCCGGCCCGCACCGAGAGGAGCGCTCGCCGGTGCCCGAAGGTGATGCACTCTACCGCTTCGCGAAACGTCTGCGGCCCGCCCTCGAAGGGCAGGTGATCCGGGGCGCACGCAGCCATGGACCCGGTCCCGTGCCGCAGGTGCAGCGCATCGTGGGCGCCACCTGCACGGACGTGCGCGCCCAGGGCAAGAACATGCTCATCAGCTTCGATAACGGTCTGTTGCTGCGCGGCCACCTGCGCATGTACGGCACCTGGCACCTCTACAAACCGGGCGAGGCCTGGACGAAACCCGAACGCGAAGCGCGGCTCGTGCTCGAAACGGACGAGGCCGTCATCGTGAACTTTTCCGCGCCCGTGATCGAACTCCTCGAAGCGCGCGCGCTCGAGCACCACGCGCCCATCGCCAATCTCGGCCCGAACCTGATCGACGATGACTTCGACGAAGGGGAGGCGTTCCTACGTTTCCGCGACCCGCTGCGCGCAAGGATGACGATCGGCGACGCAATCATGGACCAGAAGGCGATGGCGGGTGTGGGAAACATCTGGAAGCACGAGACGCTCTTTCATTGCGGCATCAACCCGTGGCGGCTGGTGTCGGAGCTGGACGACGCGGCGATCCGGGCGATCATCGCGAAGGCGCGCGACCTGTTGCGAGCCTCAGTGGGGAAGTCCGGTCCACAGGGAGAGCCGCAACACCGTCCCACGATGTGGGTCTACGGCCGGCGCGGCCAGCCCTGCCGGCGCTGCTTTTCGCGTCTCCGCTTCAATCGCCAGCTCGTCGATATCCGCTTCACGGCGTGGTGCCCGAAGTGTCAGCCGCTCGTTGCAGGCCAGGCCGTCCAGCCCCCGCGCAGCCCGGCCCGCCGCTAATCCGGGCGACCTAACCGGCGGAGGGTCGGCAGCAGCCGACCCCTACGATCGGAAGCACCGCCGTCATCAATTCGGCGTTCTCCGAGGACACTGGCAAAAGATCTCACGCGACCACGGCTATTTCGAGACTTGGTGCCTCGGCGTCTTGTCCGTTCAGCTCATCCTCCGAGGCTCTTCACCGCGGGTATCGGGCGCGTGCTCGTGCGGTACTGCGCCTTGCCCGCCTCCAGTAGATCGTTGCCCCGGCAATCGTTCACGACGATCGCGGGGAAGCCCTCGACTTCGAGTCGCCGGATCGCCTCCGTGCCCAGATCTTCGAAGGCGACGATGGTCGCGCTGTTGATGTGCCGGTTCAGGAGCGCACCCGTGCCGCCGACGGCGATGCAGTAGACGGCGTGGTGGTCGGCGATCGCCTGGCGCACCTCTGGCCCGCGTCCGCCCTTGCCGATAATGCCCTTCAGCCCAAGCTCCAGCATCCGCTTCGTATATGGATCGAGGCGCATCGACGTGGTCGGGCCAGCGGAACCAATGACCGCGCCCGGACGCGGCGGCGTGGGGCCGACGTAGTAGATCACCTGTCCACGAAGGTCGACGGGCAGGTCCTCGCCACGCCCAGCCATCTCGATCAGGCGTTTGTGCGCGGCATCGCGCGCCGTGTAGATGACTCCCGTGAAGGTCACATGTTGTCCGATCGAGAGTCCGTCGATGATGTCGTCGGTCAGGGGCGTGGTAAGTGCGGTGCTACCAGTCACGGGTGGGAACTCCTGTTCGTGCTTGCGGGTCCGTCAGGGGCTTCGACATTTTGAGGAAGTGGGCATCGCGGCTGAGACGCGCCGCCACTTCATCCGGGGGCCACGGTTCGGTGCCCGTTACGCGGTACCCCAGGCGCTCGTACCAGGGCGGCAGCTCTTCGCGCAGGTTCACGACCCAGAGTTCGAGGTCGCTGCAGCCGCGCTCCGCGCAGTAGCGTTCGGCGGCTTCGACGAGGCGGCGGCCGAGGCCGGTCCCCTGCACGGCTGGATGGACGGAAAGCATGCCGAAGTAGCCGCGTTCGCCGTTGACCTCGACGAGCACGCAGCCCGCCAGCCGGCCGTCGGCGCCGTCAGTAACAAGGAAGGTGTGCTTCTCCAGCAAGTGCGCGACTTCTGGCTCATCCGTGCGGTCGCCAACGGTGAAGAAGCGCTCGACTTCGTACGCGAGATTCACCAGCGTGGCGATCTCCGCCGCCTCTTCCGGGCGCCCTTCACGGATACCGAAGCCGGACAGTTCTTTCGCCATCCCGTGCTCGTGCGTCGGGATGGTTAGGCCCCAGTGGCCGGCCGGGAGCGCGCGGACGAAGAGCGTGTGGTAGCCGAAGCGCTCGTAGTACACGACGTTTCCCATCTCTTCGAGAGTCGTGAGGATCACCCGCTCGAAGCCCTCCTCGCGGGCGATACGCTCGGCCTCCGCCAAGAGGCGTGCGCCGATGCCGCCGCCCATGCGCGCGGGACTGACTGCCGCCATTCCGAAGTAGAGCGACCGGGGGATGTCGATGCCCGGGAACTCCTCCGGGTCGGCGGGAGCACTGACCCCGGGCGTAATCGACGCGGTGCCGACCAGCCGGTCTCCGTCGAAGACCTGGAGGAAGCGGCAATCGGGCCACAGCTCCTCGGCGATGTCTTCGAGTGAAGTGCGGCCCTCCGAAAGGATGGCGTGGCGGCGAAAGGCAGCGTTGACTACGTCGACCGTCGCCGCGAGGTCGAGTTCTGCGGCGGGGATGACGCGCAATTCGAGCGTCTGGATGGTCACTCGATCGCTCCTAAAGGATGGCTTCTTTCGTGCGCGCGCTATGGCACTGGATGTTCACGGCCACCGGGAGGGCCGTGATGTGCGTCGGGTACGTGGCGACGAAAACGTCCAGCGCGGTCGTGCTTCCGCCAACGGCCTGCGGGCCGACCCCGAGCTCGTTTACCGCCTCCAGCAGCTCATCCTCGAGTGCCGCGACCTCCGGATCGTCGTGCCGCGAGCCAATCTTGCGAAAGAGGGAGTGCTTGGCGATGGTCATCGCCTTCTCCGCCGTGCCGCCGATACCGACCCCGATCACAAGCGGCGGGCAGGGGTTGCCGCCAGACATGTCGACGGTCTCGCAGACGAAATCGATAACAGCCTTTTTACCCGAGCCGGGAAGGAAGTTCTGGTAACGCGACATGTTTTCGCAGCCGCCGCCCTTGGGCATGAAGAGCAGCCGGATCTGATCACCGGGCACGATCTCCGTGTGGATCACTCCGGGCGTATTGTCGCCGGTGTTCTTGCGGCTGCTGAAGGGCGCCGCCACGATCGAGTTGCGAAGATAGCCATCGCCGTAGCCCTTGCGAATGCCGTCGTTGATTGCGTCGATCAGATAGGCGCCCGTGACATGCACGTCCTGGCCCAGTTCGACGTGTACCACGGCCGTGCCGGTGTCCTGGCAGAGGGGCAGCATGCGCGTGCGCGCGATCTCCGCGTTCTCGAGGATCTCGTCGATGATCTGAATTGCAAGGGGTGAGCGCTCTGTCGCGCGCGCGCCGCGGATGGCGCCTTCAACGTCCTCGGGGAGGAAGTGCGTGGCTTCGACGGCCAGCTTCGCAACAGCCTCGGTAATAGCCGAAGCGGGAATCTCTCTCACAGTGGAAAACCCCTGGCGGCCGGTTCCGGCCGAGCGTCGGAAGAGCGTAGCGTGCGGCGTCCATTTTCGCGACCATCTCCGGCACTCGCCGGGCGGCGTGTTGAGCCGGCGCGCACATAACAAATGCGGTGAAACTTTACCGGGCGTTTCCTAACACCAACCTGAAGCGGATAAACTCGATCCGGGGAGATTCCAATGACAGAACACGTCCAGTACATCGCCGTGCCCGCGGCCGCGCGCGCATTCTCACCGTTTCGCGCCGCTGGCTGGGTCGCGCTCCTCGGCACGATCGCGCTGGTCGCCTTCAGCGGCTACGTGACCTGGCGCTGGGTCGACGATCATGTGCTCACCCTCGGTGTCGAGGATGCCGGGACCACCACGACGAACACGGTGGACCTCGTCGAGCGCATCCGCGCCTTCGAGCTGGTGACGACGAAAGACACGTATGACACGCGTTCGAACACGGACTTCAAGAAGCGCCTGAACCTCGGCGTGACGAAGGTCGGTTTGCCCGGGTTCGTCGCGGGCCAGGAGTTGGACGTGAAGGCGCAGGTCACGGTCTCCGCGGGCGTCGACCTCGCGCAGATTCGCCCGGAAGACATCGAGGTCATCCAGAACGGCAGCGATGCGGTCGTGATCGTGCGTATCCCCGAGGCACAGGTGACGAGCACCGAAGTCGACCCGGACTCGTTCGACATCTCCACGAGCGCGGGGCTGCTCACCCGTTTGCGGTCGACGATTGGGCTCGGCGAGCGCGATGTGCGCGATGGCGCGTTGGGCGCGGTGACCACAATCGGGCGTGAGGAAGCGTTGCGGTCCGGCATTCTCGATGAGGCGACGCTGGCCGCGCGCGAGCAACTCCAGGCGTTCCTGCAGGCGTTGCCACAAACCGGTGAGGGCCGCATCACCTATCGCGTGGAACTTCAGCCGAAGCCCGCCAACTAGCCGCCAAGACCACGCGGGTGCGGTCAACGGGCGCGGACGCTACGCTTCGCCGGGCAGATTTCCGGTTGAGGGTAGCGTCATGTCCCAGTCGTTCGATGTCGTCGTCGTCGGTGGCGGGATCGCGGGTAGTGGCCTCGCAACGATCCTCGCCCGCGGTGGAAAGTCCGTGCTCGTCCTGGAGAGGACCACGGATCGCGGACGTCGTGCGGGGCGAGTGGATCGCACCGTGGGGCGTCATCGATGCGAAGCGGGCCGGTCTCTATGACGACCTCCTGAAGGCCAACGATCACCACATCCCGACCCACATCGAATACGGTGACGGGATCGATCCGGCGACCGCCGAGGCACGGCAACTCGACCTCTCGGCCTTCCTCCCGGGCG
>JBKKBS010000327.1:0-4838 GCA_046713815.1 Tepidiformaceae bacterium | reverse complement strand
GAACCATCCCCTGCTCGCTGATGCTCGCGCTCGGACTATACTCGCGCGATACGCCATTGGAGGCTCTTCATGAGCAGCGCGATCGTCCCGGTTCATGCCGACATCCCCCCGCCCGCCGTCGAAGAAGTGAGCGCGGGCATCTTTGCCTACATCCAACTCGACGGCTCCTGGTTCCTCAACAACGCCGGCGCCATCGTTGGGACATCGGCGGCCACGGTGGTCGACTCGACCGGCACGGAGGCGCGGGCGCGGGCGTGGCATGCGGCATTGCGCCGCGTCACGAAATTGCCGGTGAACACGCTCGTCAATACACACGCCCACGGCGACCACACCTACGGCAATTTCGTCTTTGCCCCGGGCGCGGCGATCATCGCCCACGAGAAATGCCGGGAAGAGGTGATCGCGGGCGGGCTCTCCGCGCAGCCGCTGTTCTCGATGGTCGATTTCGGCAACACGCCGGTTACACCCCCGTTCGTGACGTTCAGCGACCGCATGAAGCTGTACGTTGATGACCTCGAGGTGGAGCTGGTCTTCGTGGGGCCGGCGCACACTTCGAACGATATCGTCGCCTGGATACCGGAGCGCAAGGTGCTGTTCAGCGGAGACTTGATCTTCAACGGGGGCACGCCGTTCGCGCTCGCCGGGTCGATTGGCGGATGGCTCCGAGCGCTGGATGTCATCGAATCCTTGGGGGCGGAGCGGATCGTCCCCGGCCACGGCCCGGTCGCGGGAGCGGACGTGATTGGGGAGGTGCGGGCGTACCTGCGCTTCATCCAGGAGACGGCAAAGCGCGCTGCGGCCTCCGGCGCTGACCCACTGTCTGTCGCGCGCGACCTCGACCTGGGGGAGTTCGCGGCCCTGCACGACGCGGAGCGCCTCGTCCCGAACCTGCACCGGGCTTTTGCGGAGCTGCGCGGCGAAACCTGGGGCGCGCCCATGAACTATGCCCTGATGTTCCAGGAGATGCTCGCCTACAACGGCGGACGTCCGCTGCGCTGCCTGGCTTAGTCCCAATCAGTCGCTCGCGGGCGTCCTACGATGTTGGTCAGGCGAAGCGTGGAGGGCGTTTCTCCACGATCGCGCGCGCTCCTTCGGCAGGGTCGGCGGCGAAGAAGCCCATGACCTCAACCGCCGCGGAGTAGTCGAACGCAGTGATCCCACCGAGGCGGAGCCACTGGTTAAGCGCGCGCTTGGTGAAGCGCAGGGCTGGCTGCGGGCCCTCCGCGAGCCGCCGCGCAAGCGTCATCGCCTCCTCTTTGACCTGCGCGCGGGGCACGCATTTGCTCACGAGCCCGATGCGCTCGGCCTCGCGGCCGTCGATGAAGTCGCTCGTGAGCAGGTAATACTTCGCCTTCGCCATGCCGCAGAGCAACGGCCAGATCATGGCCGCATGGTCGCCGGCGGCCACTCCCAGGCGGAGGTGGCCATCGGTCAGTCGGGCTTCCTCGGCCATGATCGAGATGTCGGCCATGAGCGCCACCGCCAGCCCCGCGCCGACAGCCACGCCGTTGATCGCGGAGATGATGATCTTATCGCAGTTGATGATTTCATAGACAAGCGCCTGGGCTTCCTTGAGCAGCGCGTTCATCGCCTCGAAGCGCTCCTCCGAGGGCATGGCCGCGCGCGCCTCGATGTCGTTCAGGTCGCCGCCCGCGGAGAAGGCCTGGTCGCCCGCGCCGGTGACAACGATGATGCGCACCGCCGCGTCGCGGTCGAGATCACGCCAGATCTCGGTCAGCTCCCGGTGGAGGACGCTGTTCGTGGCGTTGAACACCTCCGGCCGGTTGATGGTCACGAGCGCCACGCCGTCGGCCGCAACCTCCACGAGAAGATGCTGGTAGCGGGCGTAGACGGTGGACGTGTCAGGCATGGCGAGGTTCCTCGGATCAGGGTGAGGCTATCCTACGCGTCCGCGGCCACGACCCGGCGAGCCTACTGGATACTTAAGTAGGTGTCAGGATCCTTGTCGGGCAGAATAACCAGCCGCTCGTTCTGGAGGTCCAGCTCAAGCCCCAGCGACTGCAGGGGCAGCACTCCGAGCAAGGGCTTACTGCCACCCGGCGTCTCCAGCACTTCGACGTTCCCGCCGCGGCCCTCTACCTCCATGCGCGCGCCACTGAAAACCCTTGCATCGGCAAACCCCGTGGCGGTATCGACCACCACATCGCGGTCGAATTCCAGGCCGAGTTCGCTGATGATGCTCGCGGGCAAACAGAGCATGTTCGCGCCCGTATCCACCAGTACGCCTCGGAGCACCACGGAGCGCACTTCATGTTCGGGCATTCGGCCATGGCGGGCGGCGACCAGGTCGTAGCCATTCGCAATCGTAATCGTCGTCCGTACGAAACCCATGTGGCGTATGCGGCCCTCTGCTCCTGGGAATACGATGCCCGACTTCATGGAGCAATCATACGCGGCGGCGTCCGGTCCCGTCGGCGGTGACCGCAGTCGCGTGTCTACCGAGCGACTGCGCGCGTCTCGCTCGTTGCTCCGGTAGACTCGGGCCGTGACCGATCTGCATACGGACGACGACATCCTCGCCGAGGCCGCACGCGTTGCGCAGACCCAGCTCGGCGGCACTCTCGCCACCATGCATGCGGAGGATGGCACTCCCTATGTCACGTTCGTCCTCTTCCATCTGCGCAGCGACGGGCGCGTCCTCTTCGGCAGTGGCGAAGCCCCACAGCACGCGCGCAACATGGCCGCCACGGCGGAGGTCTCGTTTCTCATCGATAACCGCGAGGTCGTGCGGACGGACTGGACGGCCTTCGACCGGATCGTGATCGAGGGCCTCGCGGAACTCGTCGCCAACGACGATGACCGGTACGAGGACTATTTGCGCGAACTGCGCGAGAAGAACCGCATGGCCGCCTTCTTCACGGAGCACGGGAACCTCTACGCGATCGTCCCGCGGCGCCTGATCCTGATGAAGGGCTTCGAGCCCACGCGCCACGTCGTGGATTTCGGGTAAACAGCCTATTTGAACCGCCAAGCGCGCCAAGATCAGTGGCGCGCGCGTGAGCAAGCGGTTCGGTGCTACAGCGAGCACTCTGCCCTTCTCTCCCGGTTCGTTCGCCGAATGAACGCCCGGGAGCAGCACGTCGTAGGTCGACTGCCCCACGCACATTAGTGGCGCGCGCGTGAGCAAGCGCTTTGGGGCCACATCGATCACTGTGGCCTTTGCTCCCGCGGCTCCGCCCGCCGGTAGAACGCCCAGAGCAACACGTCGTAGGTGGACTTACCCGCGGCACAGACGAGGAACGGCAGGCCGGCATAGACCCCGAAGAGGGCGCCGCCGATGGAGGGCGCGGGCGCCGCACCGACGCTGCGCGAAAGTCCCGTCATCGCGGCCGCCGCCGCACGCTCCGGCGGTTCGACCACTGACACGATGAGCGCCTGGCGCGGCGGGACGTCCATCTGCGAGAGGACGCTACGAGCGAGGAGGAAGGCCACCGCCAACCAGGCGGACGGCGCGAGCGCGACGCCCACGAGGAAGACGTTCGAGGGCAAGTGCGTGAATACCATCGTGTTCACGAGCCCGAAGCGCGTCGCCAACCGCGCCGAGATGAGGTACGACACGGCTGCGAACAAGCCGGTGCCGAAGAAGATCGCGCCCGTCGTCGCGGGGTCGAGGTCGAACCGCCGCAGGAAATAGAGGGCGATTACGCTTTGAACCACCAGTCCGCCGGCGAAAGAGTCGATTGCGAACAGCGCCGACAACCCTTGCACGCGGCGGCGCGACGGCCCGAGGCCGCCCGTAGGCGAACCGATGGGCAACTCCGCCTCCCGCCCTAGCTTCCTCACTACAAATACAGTGGCGATGCCGAGGACGGCGTAACCGAGGAAGAGCACGCGGGTGGCCGACGCGGCAGCGAGGGAGGTCGTGGCGTCCAGTGCCGGACCCAGCCCGCTGGCGAGCGCGCCGAAGGCCCCCGCGACCGAGCCGATGACCGAAAACCAGGCAAACGTGCGGACGCGCCCACGCGCCTCGCCCGACTGCGCGAGGATGGCCTGCTCGACGGGGAGGAAGGAAGAGACATCCCCCGACGTGGGGTTGACGGTGCCCAGGAAAGCGACCGCCACGAGGATAGGGACGGCCTCCGTCGAAGCATAGGCGACGCCGGTGAAGATCATGAGAGCAGCGCCCGCCAGGAGCGTGCGCCGCCGCCCCACCACCTCCGCGTAGCGCCCAACCAGCCAGGTGACGACGGACGTGCCCACAAGAGCGGACGACGCGATGACGCCAAAGGCGAGGCCGGAGAGGCCGATGGCGTCCGCGTAGACGGCGAGGGCGACGCTCATCAGGCCATCGCCGAAGGTGCGGATGGCCTTGGCCGTAAAGATAGTTGTGCGGGTGTCGATGTAGCGGAATGCTACAGGAGTGGGCACGCCCGCGCGCAGGGAGGGGCGCAGCTACCGGCAGGCGGCACGCCCGGTCAGGTGCTGGGCGTCCGATTCTCCTCGAGGTCCAGGCCGCGTGAGCGGACGAGCAGCGTGATGCTGGTCATGAGCGTCCAGAGCGGGATGAGGACCAGTGGGAAGAAGAGCGGCCCGAGGAGCAGCAACGCGCCGAAGATAAACCCCGCCCAGACCAGCCATTCGGGCCATGCGCCGTTCTCCCGCGCGAGTTCGTAACAGTTGCGAGCACGACCGCCGCAGCCATACACGCGCCGACCAGCAGCAGACCATAGCTGAACTGGTCGAACACGATGGCAATGTCGGCACTTTCGGGCACTGGCGCCTCGCCGATCTCGACCGCGGCCGAGACCGTGATCGCGGTAATGTACGCAAAGCACGACGAAGCCCGTGAACAGCGTCGTAGCCGCGCGCGCGACTCC
>JBKKBS010000326.1:0-4361 GCA_046713815.1 Tepidiformaceae bacterium | reverse complement strand
CGGCGCCTGGATCGCCCTCCGCGGCCTGCGTGGCCTCTTCCACTAGGGAGCACATGCCCGCGAGGCCGCGGCGCAGGATCTCACCCCTGTACCCCATCCCCTGCAAAATGGGCTTGGGCGAAAGCATCATCTCCCCCTCTCCACCGCGGGGGAGAGGGAGTCGGGGGGTGCGAGGGGCGCGGCGTGGGCCTGCCGGTCGCCGCACTGGTCGTGGCGTGTGCAGCAGACCCTGTTCCGCCGCCCACAAACGTTCCCACCACCACGGGCGTAGCAACGCATGCTGACCGGGCGAGCGACGTTTGCATAACCGGCGGCCCTCCAACCAGAACGCGCGGATTCCTCCAGATCCAACGCTTTCCGGCCTGTTGAATCAGCAACGAACTTCCGATTTTCAATGCTGACGGCACAAGCACGTTCCCAGGCGTGCGGTGGTGGGCGGTGAGCGCTGCCGTCCAATTGGGGGATTGGTTGATGAGCAAGCCGCGCGGCAACGGGGCCAGCCGATCTGCCGACGAAGCTCGCGCGCCCGGCGCCCGCGGATTCAACAGGGCGGGACAGCGGGCCGCGAACGTCATGACCCCCGCCGCCCGCGAGCACCACCGTTATCGCAGCTTCTTCGACGACCTCTTCGTGGGAGTATTCCAGAGCACGTTGGACGGTCGCCTGCTCGCCGCCAACCGGGCAATGGTCGAGATGCTCGGCTATGACAGCGAAGAAGAACTCCTCGGACTCGACATCACCCGCCAAATCTATTACGACCCCGGCGACCGCGACGGGATCGTCCGGCGCGCGGGTGAGGCGGGCGAGCTCCGCAACCACGAGCTCGCGCTGCGCATGAAGGACGGCACGCGGGTGGTCGTGCTCGTCAGTTCGCGAGCCGTGCGAGACGAGCACGGGGCCATCCGTCATATGGAAGGCACACTCACGAACATCACCGCCTGGCACGATGCCGAGGGCCTCTTCCGCGTCCTCGCCGAAGATAGCCCCGTCGGCATCTTCATCGCACAGCACACCCGTTTCATCTTCGTAAACCAGACATTCGCGAAGATGACGGGCTACACCAGGGAGGAACTGCTCGCCACGGGCCCGCTCCAGTTGCTGCACGACGACGAGCGAGAGCGCGTGCTGGGAGACGCTATCGAGATGCTCGCGGGGCGCAGGGAAGAAGCCTTCGAGCACTGGGTGCGC
The DNA here is from genome assembly GCA_046713815.1 of Tepidiformaceae bacterium. Taxonomy (GTDB): domain Bacteria; phylum Chloroflexota; class Dehalococcoidia; order Tepidiformales; family Tepidiformaceae; genus JBBDMZ01. Next base: position 3,173 of record JBKKBS010000326.1, on the reverse strand, counting down.
CGCAAGGATGGCGAAAGCCGCTGCGCGCTGGCGACGATAACCGCTATCCAGCATCACCGCCGGCCGGCGGTGCTTGGCAACTTCGTCGACATCACGGAGCGGAAGCAAGCGCAGGATCTCTTCCAGTCGTTGGCGGCAAGCTCTCCCGTGGCCATCTTCATCCTCCAGGATCACCGATTCATGTTCGTAAATCCCCAGATGGTGCAAATCACCGGGAGGAGCGAGTCCGAATTGCTCCGAATGCACCTGTTCGATGTCGTTGAGGAGGACGACCGCGAGCGCCTCCGCGAGATGGCGGAGGCAGTAATCACCGGCCAGGCGTTGCGAACGTTCGAACACCGCATTATCAACCAGGTGACGGGCGAACTACGCTGGGTATTGGACACGGCCACTCCAATCGTCTACCGCGGGCGGCCAGCGGTGTTAGGCAATTCCATTGACATTACGGAGCGGAAATTGGCTGAAGGGCAACTCGCCCGGCAGGCCTTCTACGATTCACTCACGGGCTTGCCGAACCGCGCCCTGTTTATGGAGCGGCTGGAGCACGCGCTCGCGGCATCGAAGCGGCGACACAAGCCGGTGGCCGTTATGTTCCTCGACCTTGACAACTTTAAGGATGTGAACGATACCTTCGGCCACGCTGCTGGAGACGACCTTCTCGTGGCGCTCGCCCTACGTCTCCAGACGTGTGTGCGGCCGATGGACACGGTTGCCCGCATCGGCGGAGACGAGTTTACCGTGCTGCTCGATGCGACCGACTGGCGGCACGACGCCCTCGCTGTGGCGGAACGGGTCGTCGACGAGTTGAAGCGCCCCTTCGACGTGGTGGGGCAACGCGCATTCGTTCGCGCTAGCATCGGCGTCGCCTTCAGCGACCCCGACCGGCACAGCGCCGCCGCAGTGCTCCTCCGCGAAGCGGATGTTGCGCTTTATCACGCCAAGAGCGCGGGCAAGGGACGGTACGTGGTGTTCGGCGAGGAGTGGAAGGCGGCCTGACGAGAATGGAGCGGGAAGCGTAATCGTCCGGCCCCACCCGTCGCCGGTGCCGACAGGGGCAATCCGGCACGGTTCGTTGGCATAACTGCGGCTCCACACGGTTCTCCCGTGGTCATCACTTTCTCGCCCACTCACCTGCTCGGCTGGGCGAACCGAATTCCCGAACGACCCGTTGTCCTCGTCTCCGGTACCCTCGCAGGCGTGACGCGAAGCACCGCCGCACCCTCCCCCCCAAAACCTCCCGGGGAAGACGAGGAGAGATCGCGGAGGCGCGTGATCTTCGCGTTCGTGGCACTCGGCGGCGGGGCGGTGGCCTCGCTGGGGATGCTGGTGGGGACGTGGATGCTGCTCGTGGCGCTTTCGTGGCCCCACCGGGAGGACGCGGGGACCCCTATCTGGGGCATCAACTTCGACTGCGATTTCGCCGAGTTCTTGCTGCTCGAGGAGCCGGGCGGCCCGTACTTCTCGGACGACCGTCCCGACCGCGCGACGTGGTGCGCCGGCACCCTGGGGACGCTCCTCACGGGACTCAACGCCAGGTACGTGCGCATATCGGTCCAATGGAGCGAAGTGGAGCCGCGCGAGGGCGAGTACGACTTTGCCTTGCTCGACGCCCTCCTCGCCGAGGCGGAGCGCCACGATGCGAAGGTGCTGGTTACCGTGGGGATGAAAGCCCAGCGCCATCCCGAGTACTACATCCCGGACTGGGCGCTCGCCCGCGGCCGTCCCGCGGAGCGAGCATCGCCCTCCGATGACCCCTACCTTCACGACCGTGCCCTCGCCATGGTCGAGGCGGTCGTCCGCCATGTGGCTGGCTCGACGGCGATCGATTCGTGGGGCGCGGAGAACGAGCCTTTTGTGGAGTCTCATCGGTCTTCGTTCTGGGGACTGACGCCGGAATGGGTCACCGAGGTCGCGGACACCATCCGTGCGAACGACCCCCTGCGCCGCCCCGTCGTCGCCGGCCACGGTCAGCATCTCGCGATCGACCAGGATTGGAGGGATGCGATAGCGCCCGCCGACGTGCTTTCCGCGAGCATCTACCCGTTTCGCAACGTCACCATCCTCGGGTACGACTTCGTGGTCCCGATTCTCGAGATCGGCCCGTTGGGCCCGAACTACGCCCACCAGGGTCGCGAAGCCCGCAAGCGGGGCAAGGAGTACTGGGTCACCGAGATCCAGGCGGAGCCATGGATTGACACCGACCCCCGCTTCGTCGGCCCCGGGAACCCGTCGCCCAACCTCACGGAGTCGAAGTTCCGGCGAAGCGTCGAGTACGCACGAAAAACCGGGGCCCAGCGCGTTTACCTCTGGGGCGCCGAGTGGTGGCTCTTTCAACGGGATCACTACGGCGACGATTGGTGGTGGGAGCTTGCGAAGGCAACTATCGCCACCAGCCCCCGGTAGCCCGCCATCAGCGTCGTCGCCCAACTTGCGCGCGAATTCAGCAGCGAGCGCGTGAGCGAGCGCCTCGGTGCCCTCCCACGTATCGTTTCCGGCTGCGCGAAATCCGCGAGGCGGCCCAAACAGTCCGCGCGCGAACGTCAGTGAGCATGCAAACGTCCGAGCCCACGGAACGTCCGAATCCCGCGACCGCGGCGCGACCGGGCGTTGGTCAGAGTGGGTCTTGCTATCGAAACGGCCCGCATGTGCATCGCGCAGCACCGATTTCGCGGCGGGGGCGACCCCGGCACGTTATACTGACGCCATGGTCGTGCGCCAGAAACTGAGCATCGCGGACTACCTTGCCCTCCCCGAGGAGAAGCCGTACCTGGAATACATCTGCGGGGAGGCGGTGCCCAAGCCAATGCCTGACCGGAACCACATTTCGCTCGTGTTCGAGCTTAGCCACTTCCTCTGGGAGTACATCCGGCGCTCCGGCGGGTTCGCAGGCCCTGAGGGCCGCAGCCAGTTTGACGATGCGAACGATCCGCGGTTCCTGCTCCCGGATTTGTCGTACTGGGCCCCCGGCCGGGACAGCGGGCAAGGTATTCTTACCCCGCCAACGCTCGCCATCGAAGTGCGCTCCGATGACCAGACGAAGCGGTCCCTCCGCGACAAGTGCCGCTACTACCGCGCCCACGGAGTTGACGTGGCGTGGCTCGTGGACCCGATTTCGCGGACGGTAGAGGTCTTCGAAGGCACCGTGGACGCGAAGCCCCTGCCCAACACCGGCA
>JBKKBS010000325.1:0-5268 GCA_046713815.1 Tepidiformaceae bacterium | reverse complement strand
CCAGCAGTGTAGGCGGCGCCCGCTTCCGTGAGGTACTTCTCCAGCTCCTCCACCGAGACGGCGCCGATCTCGATGTGCCGCACCACGCCCTCGCGGTCGAGGAAGTACGTCACGGGGAGACCGGCCACGCGGTAGTGTTCGGCGACCTTGCCGCTGCCGTCGATGAGCGAGGGGAAGGTCGTTTTGAGGCCGTCGAGAAACGCGACCGCCTTCTCCGGAGACTCGCGGTAGTTCACGCCGAGGACGATGAGCTTGTCGCCGAGAGATCGCTGGGCAGCCTCGAACTCAGGCATCTCCTGCTTGCAGGGGCCGCACCAGGTGGCCCAGAAGTTCAACAGCACCACCTGTCCGCGGTAGTCCGAGAGCTGGCGCACCCGCGACGGCTCGCGGACGTCGGGCAGCGCGAAGTCCGGCGCCGCCTCGCCCTCCTTCGGACGGTTGGGTTGAAGCACGCCAGTGTTCGCGCGCGCCGTTGGTGCTCCGGGGAGGCCCTCGATGGGTGTGGGGACGGTATCGTCCGCGGCGGAATCAGCGTCCCCTCCGTTCAGAACCAGATATCCGGCGACGCTCGCCGCGAACACCAGGGCCAACGCGAGGACGGCAAAGCCACCGAGCCGGCGGGCGCCCGATTGTCGCGGGGCAGGTGGAATATCCATAGCTCGACCCCCAGGGATTGGCAGCATCCTATCAGCCGCCTCGTTCACAGACTGTTAACGTGTAGGTCGAAGGATGATTGTTAATGGCGAGCGCTGCTCCTGTCTCGAAGATCCTCGTGGTTGAAGATGAAGAGACGCTCCTCTTTACGCTGGCCCATAACCTTCGCCGCGAAGGCTATTCCGTGTTCACAGCCGCGCGCGGCGACGATGGGTTGAAGCTGGCGCGCGAAACCAACCCCGACCTTATCGTCCTCGACGTCATGCTCCCGGGAATCGATGGCATGCAGGTCTGCCGTCTCCTGCGGCGAGACACGCAGGTGCCGATAATCATGCTCACCGCCCTCGGGGGTGAAGGCGACCGTGTAGCTGGCCTCGACACGGGCGCCGATGACTACATGCCCAAGCCCTTCGGCATGCGCGAGCTCATGGCACGCATCCGTGCCTTGCTGCGCCGCAGCGGCCCACGCGCGGAACCGGACCTGGGGCCCACGATCGTAGTGTCTGGCGATCTCCATGTAGATCGGGGGCGGCGTGAGGTGCGGCGCAACGGCACGGTTGTCAGGCTGAAGCCGAAGGAGTTCGAACTCCTGTTATTCTTCGTTCAACATCCGGGACGAGTATTTTCGCGTGAGCAAATACTGGACGAGGTTTGGGGCTACGACTTCTATGGCGGCCCGCGCACCGTTGATGTCCACATTCGCTGGCTGCGCCAGAAGATCGAGGACGACGCCGCGAACCCGCTGCGGTTGCGGACCGTTCGCGGGAGCGGCTACCTCTTCGAAGGCTAGTCAGGCGTGAGGCCCCGGGGACTGGCGTTTCGGGGAGCATTCGCCGCTGGCGCCGCGGCGCTGTGCGCGGTGCTCGCGGGTTTCGGGCTCGGCCGCGGTGTGCAGACGGAAAGCATGGCCCTCGTCCTCATCGCAGCCGTTGCGACCGCGGGTGTCGCCATCGGCTACCTCGCCCTCGCGAACCCGAGCCGATCGCTTTCCGCCGTGAGAAAGGCAGCCGACCGCGTGGCCGCCGGTGAGCTGGGCGAGCGCGCTACCGTCCGCTCCGCCGCGACAGACGACCTCACGGATGCGTTCAACACGATGTCCGAGCGTGTGCGGGATCTCGTTGCGGGCACGGGCGCGGAGCATGCGCGCCTCGAAGCTGTGTTCGACGCCTCCACCGACCCAATGATCGCGATCTCGCGAGACGGCGTGGTGCGCTTCCTCAACCCCGCGGCCTTGCGGCTCTTTGGCCTCGCACGAGAAGGCGCGGTCGGTCGGCCGTTCATTGAAAGCGCGCGCGACTACGAGCTGGATGCGCTCGTGCGCGCCGCCATCGCCGCTCAAGACGACGGTAAGACTACCGTCGTCACGTTCGGCCCCCGGCGCATTCCCCTGCGCGCCGGCACGGTGCCGATCAGTGGTGGCGGCGACTGGGCGGTGCTGCTCATGCTGACCGACCTGACGGACATTCAACGCCTCGATGCCGTGCGTCGCGACTTCCTCAGCAACGTCTCGCACGAACTGCGCACGCCGCTCGCCAGTATCCGCGCGATGGTGGAGACGCTCGAGGACGGCGGCCTCGACGACCGTCACGATGCCGAAGAGTTCCTCAAGCGTATCCACCAGCAAGTCGAGCGGCTCACCACTCTCGTCAACGAACTGCTCGAGCTGTCGCGCATCGAGTCCGGCGCAATCGACCTGCAGCCCGAGATGATCGATGTGTCTGGCCTTGTGGGCGAGGCCGCCTCGCTGATGCGGCCCAAGGCTGAGTTGGAGGGGGTGACCATCCTCTGCCCTGGCCGGTCGGGGCCCACCCTGGAAGGGGATCGTACGTCGCTTTTGCGGGTGGTCAGTAATTTGCTCGACAACGCGATCAAGTTCAGCCCGCGCGGAGGCACGGTGAACGTGGAGACAAGCGAGCAGGGAGACCTCGTTGCGATTTCGGTGCGGGACGAAGGCGAGGGCATCAGCGCTGGCGACTTGCCGCGGGTGTTTGAGCGCTTCTATAAGGGCGACCAATCGCGCTCGAAAACGGGCGTTGGCCTCGGGCTCGCGATCGTGAAGCACGTTGTGCGCGCGCATGGCGGGACGGCGGAGGCGGAGAGCGGTCCGGACGCTGGGGCGACCTTCACCGTGCGCCTGCCGAAGGTGTTCGTGGGGCAGGTGCGGGGAGCGGGGGCGGGTCAACGATGACACGCTTCGACCCGGACGCCGATCCCGAAACGCGACGGGCGCAGGCCCAATTCGAGCTAAAGAGAAGTGGCCCGTTCGATTCGGGATGTGCGTCCGGGTGCGGAGGCTGGATCGTGCTCCTGGTCGCGGTGCTGTGCCTCGCATCGATCTAGTCCGGGGGACCACGCGCTTGGGTGCGCGTCAGATGTCTCGCGCGCGTATGACGGTGGGGTCCGGGCCTCGAGATTCCGATCGTAGGGGTCGGCTGCTGCCGACCCTCCGCGCGTCGGGTAGCCGGGTTGACGGCTGTGGGCCCCTACGATCGTCAGTCGGCTCCGGTCCGGCTCAGGACCCGCGGCCGCGCATGCCCATCGTGGCTCACGCGAAACATCTGACCCAAACCCCACGCGCTTCCTCACGGTCGCGCTACAACGACGAGGCCGTACACTGGAGGCATGACTACCGAGGCTACTTCCGGGCAATCCGGTTTCCAGGCGCCGACGCGTGAGGCGCGCGTGGCGGTGCTCTACACCGGCGCGGGCACGGTGATCGACGACATCGGACGGGTGATGGAGCTCGCGGGATACGACACGCATCTCCCGAAGGACCACGACACGCTGCTCAAGGTGAACATCTCCTGGCAGCATTACTACCCCGGCTGCAGCACCAGTCCCTGGCAGCTCGACGCCGTTGCCACGAAGCTCAAGGGCGCCGGCTACGAGAACATCATCCCTGTCCAGAACGGCACGGTCGTGGTGAACTCGCACGAAGGGGAAAAGGGCAACAAGCACGACCGCGTGTTCGCCAGGCACGGGCTGACGCCCGCACACCTCCAGGACCAGGGCGCGCGCTGGGTGCCTTACGCGCCGCGCGGGGAGATGCTCGTGCTGGACAAGATCTTCCCGGATGGCATCGAAATCCCGGAGATGTTCCTGGGGCGCAACATCATCCACTTGCCCACCCTAAAGACGCACGTCTTCACCACCATGACGGGCGCCATGAAGAACGCCTTCGGCGGGCTGCTGAACAACCGCCGCCACTGGACACACTCGGTCATCCACGAGACGCTCGTCGATCTCCTCCGCATCCAGCAGGAGATCCACTCCGGCATCTTCGCCGTGATGGACGGGACGATCGCGGGCGACGGTCCGGGGCCTCGGGCAATGCGTCCCCATGTCAAGAACATCATCCTCGCGAGCTCCGACCAGGTGGCGATCGACGCCACGGCGGCGAAGCTGATGGGCTTCGACCCGATGAGCATCCCCTTCATCCGGCTCGCCCACGAGGCGGGCCTGGGCGTCGGAGACCCAGCCGAGATCATCATCGATGGCATGGACATCAGCGGCATCAACTTCAACTTTTCGAAGGACGAGGATACGTTCGTGAGCTGGGGGCAGAAGCAGATCTACTGGGGTCCCCTCAAACGCTTCGAAGGCGTCCTTTTGCGTAGCAAGCTCGTGCCATGGAGCTATGCGGCGAGCAACCTCTACCACAACTGGTACTGGTACCCGCTCATGGGCAAGAAGCGCATCAACACGATGATGGACACTGAGTGGGGCCAGCTCTTCAAGAGCTACTGAGCGGTCCGCACCACGACCCATGCCCACTTCGCTGGAGGAGGGTCCCGCGATCACTGGCCTGGGCGCGGCTGGTAGCTGCCCACTCCCGTGCGAGAAGCGATGGCGATGCGGTTCCAGGCATTGATCGCAACGATCGTCGTCAGCAACGCTGCCATCTCCGTATCTTCGAAGTACTCGGCGGCCTCCTCCCAGGATGCGTCGATGCGTCCGTGTGTGTGGAGGTCGGTGAGCGCTTCGGCAAGGCCGAGGGCTGCGCGCTCCGCATCCGTGAAGAACGGCGTCTCTCGCCACGCGCTGAGGGCGTACATGCGCTGCTCGGTCTCTCCCGCGGCACGCGCGTCCTTGGTGTGCATGTCGATGCAGAAGGCGCACTGGTTCATCTGCGACGCCCTGATCTTCACGAGTTCACGGAGGCCATGGTCGATACCGGCCTTGCTCGCCTCCTCAAGGGCAGCCATGGCCGCGTACATATCGGGCGCGACGCGGGGGAGTGAGAGCCGGGACGCCGGGGCGGTACGGGTTTGTGTGCTTGTCATGCGTCTATTGTGCCAGCAGTTCGCCCCTCTGGAACGGCCACTTCGCACGTTGTCCGGCGGCCACTTGCCGCGCAGGCCGGGACCGGTGACCGCGCGCTCATTAGGGATACCGGCGGTGTAATAAGCGCATGGAGAACTTCCTGCATATTCTCGCTATCTGGACCCACATTCTTGGTATCGCACTATTCGTGGGGCCGCAGTTCTTTCTCGCGTTCGCCTGGGTGCCGGCCTCACGCGGCATCTCGGACCTCCCCACGCGCGTTAAGGCGATGCGCACCATCACTCGCCGTTTCGGCTACATCGGCGGCATCGGCCTTCTCCTCATCCTCAT
>JBKKBS010000324.1:0-9065 GCA_046713815.1 Tepidiformaceae bacterium | reverse complement strand
GTCCCCGACTGATGTTTCACGTGAAACAACGATGCCCGGCAAAACCGTCCTCCGTGTTTCACATGAAACGCGGTCCGTCACGGGCTCGCGTATCTCCTTCAGCCGCCCCCTGCTACGATTCTCCCGTGACTACCCGCCGCAGATTCGCGGCGGGGCTTCTCCTCATGTGCCTCGCGATCTTTACTGCCGCCTGCGTCGGCGAAAAGAAGCCCGAGGGCTGGGCAAGCCCCGCTGTCGACGGTCCCACCGCCTTCGTCTTCGAAAAGAAAGACCGTCTCACCGCCCTCAACCTCCAGGACAACGCCGCCGCCGTGCGCTGGTCGTTTCCAGACGACAACAAGACCGACCAGAAGGACATCGACCTCCAGGCGGTGTATGGCGAGCCCGTGCTCGATGGCGACACGCTCTATATCGTTTCCTATTCCGGCGAGCTGCTCGCGATCGATCCCGCCACCGGAGACCGCAAGCGCCGGCGCGAAATCGACGGCAGCATCCCCGGCGCCCTCGCCTTCGATGGCGGCCAGCTCGCCTTCGGCACCATCGAAGGCCGCGTCTTCCTCGTCAACGCCTCCGATTTCGCGGGAGTCCCCGGCTGGGACAACGTAGACCTCAGCAGCGGTGTCTGGGCTACACCCGTGCTCACCAGGGACCGCGTGTTTGTGGCCACGATGGAAGGTGAAGTGGTCGCCTTCGAGCGCGCCACCGGCAACGTCGTCTGGCGCTTCCAGGCCAATGGCGCAGCCCCTACGCTCGCTCGCCTGGATGACAACAACCTCTTCGTAGGCACGCTTGGCAAGGAGGTGTTCGTCCTCGACCCTGCCGACGGCAGAGTGAAGGTCGAGTTCCGGGCGAAGGACTGGGTGTGGAACGCGCCGGCGTTCAAAGAAAACGTCGTGTACTTCGGTGATTTCTCGGGAAACGTCTATGCACTCGACATAACTACCGGCAGAGAGGTCTGGAATCAGCCCTACGAGGCTCACTCGAAGGTCAAGTCAGGGCCTGTGATCATCGATGATGTCCTCGTGATCGCGGACCGCAAGCCCATCGTGCATTTCGTCAGACTGGCCGATGGCACCGGCCTCAACCAGGTCCTCCTCGAAGACGTGGGTACCATCCGCGCGACGCCCACCGTTCGCAACGGGAAGGCACTGATCATAACGACGGAAGGCTACTTGTTCTCGGCCGACCCAAAGGCGGCCCCGGGGGCCGTCTCGAAGATCCCATACGGGAGCCGTCAATGATCGGCGAGATCTTCCGGCTCATCCTTATCGGCCCGATGATCAACCTGCTCGTCGTGCTCAGTAACGTGCTCTTCAGTTCCTTCGGGCTTGCGATCATCGCCTTCACGATCCTCGTCCGCCTCGTCACCTTCCCGCTCACACTGCGCCAGCTGCACCAGACGAAGGCCATGCAGTTGCTTCAACCGCGCGTACAGGAGATCAACAAGAAGTTCAGCGACCCGAAGCGCCGCCAGGAAGAGATGATGAAAACCTATCGGGAGGCCGGTGTAAACCCGATCGGTTGCCTTGGACCGATGCTCCTCCAGATGCCTGTCCTTTTCGCCCTCTTCATCGCCGTGCGGCGCACGCTCCCGGAATCACCGGAAGCGCTCGAACTGCTGCACAACTACCTGTACAACTGGAGCTATATCCAGAACGCCGTTCCCATGCAGGACCACTTCCTCGGCCTGGACCTGAAGGCAAACGGCGGTTCGGGCATTGGCGGCTATTTGATGGTTGCCCTGGTCGGCGCCACGAGCTACGTGCAGACCAAGACCACCGTCACCGTGACCACCGACGAACGCGTGCGGCAACAGCAACAAATGATGGCAATCATGATGCCGCTGATGTTCGCCTGGTTCGCACTCACGTTCCCCAACGGCGTGAGCCTCTATTGGGTGGTCAGCTCGCTGATCGGTATCGGCCAAAACATCCTCATCTATGGACTCCCCATCGCTGGCCTGAAACCGGTCTTCAACGTGCGCGCCCCGGCGCCTGCCATCATCCCACCAACCCCGCCGGGCGGAAGCCGAGGGGATTCGCCCGGCACATCCCAACAATCGTCCCGTGAATTGAGGACTGCAAATGGACCAGGTCGAAACAAGCGGCAAAACCGTAGACGACGCCCTTAAGCAGGCGCTGCAAAAACTCGGCGCTCACCGCGAACAGGTCGAGTTCACCGTGCTCGATGAGGGCAAGAAAGGCTTTCTCGGCCGCGGCGGCCGGGATGCCATCGTGCGCGTGGTGCGCCTCGACCAGGCGGAGCCGCCCGCTGACGACAACCGTCCGCCCGACACGCGCATCCCACGCGGATCGGAAGCGGGCGCTCCCGGCCGTCAGCAACGTGGCCGGCGGCCAGATGGCGGCGGCGGCCAGCGCGATGGAGACCGTGGCCTACGCGACCGCGGCGCTCCAGCTCCACGGGGCGATCGTCCCCAGGGCGACCGTGGCGGACGCGGCAATCGCGGCGGCGGCAGCTTTGAAGCACCCACACCCAAGCTCACCGAACAGGACTTCATGCGCGCGCCCACCTTCGATAGCGCGGGAGCCAGCCCGGAAGGGTCGCCTGCCGGAGGCGGCCGAGACCGCGGCCCCGCGCAGGCGAGCCGTCCGCCCCGCGCCGATCGGCCGGATCGACAGGATCGGCCTGAGCGCTCGGACCGTCCCGACCGCGAACGCCGCCGCCCGCGCGAAGATGAACCAGTGATCGAACCGGACATCAACGCCGAAGAGGTGGACTTCGCCGCCCACGTCACCGACGACCTTCTGCGTATACTCGACATAAATGCGGAGTTGACCATCCGCGAACCCATTACGGCCGGTGACGGCAAGGGCGCGGCCCTGGCCGTGATCGATATCAGCGGCGATGACCTCGGCCTGCTCATCGGGCGCAGGGGAGACACCCTGCTCTCCATGCAGTACCTCGTAAACCTCATCGTCACGCGCCGCTTCCCCGGGCGGCCCGGGGTCACGATCGATGTCGAGCACTATCGCCACCGGCGCGAGGAACAGGTCGTTTCCCTTGCCACGCGCATGGCCGACCGCGTGCGCCAGACCGGCAACGCGATCACGCTCGAGCCCATGACCGCCGCCGAACGGCGTCTCGTGCACCTTCTCTTCGCGGAAGACGCGGAACTCGAAACGAACAGCATCGGCGAAGGCGACACACGTAAAGTTGTCATAAGTATGCGCCGATAAGGAGGCCGGCCACGGACGTCGTTGTGGTGGGCAATGTCGTGGAGGACCGGGCAGCCGGCGGAAGCTGGGTGCCCGGGGGCCCGTCCCTCTACGCCGCCCGCATGGCGGCGGCGCTTGGCGCCTCGGTCACCCTCGTCACTTGCGAACTGGCCTCCGCCGGGCCGGGACCATTCGACCGATCGGCGCTCGCCGGGCTCGAGGTGATCGAACTGCCGCGCCTGAAGTCGAAGCCCATGCCCCGTTACGCCAACGACTACGACGAGAGCGGTGGCCGCACCCAATACCTGGTGGAACGGGGCGATATCCTGCCCGTGGGCCTCGTCCAGTCGAATGACCCGCCGCGCTTCACCGCACCGGTTGACGTCCTTCTCTACGCCCCCGCGTTCCATGAATTGCTCCGGCCGCCGGCCTCAGCCATTCCCGCCCGGTACACCGCCGTCTCACTCCAGGGCCTCCTCCGCGACGTCGACCGCGACCTGCGCGTCATCCACCACAAGGCGCCCGTCGACCAGGCCATCGAGTGGGCAGCGTTCGCCGATTTCCTCTTCCTGAGCGAAGAGGATTCCGCCAACGCGCTGGTCTTCGCCAGGCAACTCTCGCGGGCCGGGGTGCCAACGATCCTCACGCGTGGCCCGGAAGGAGTGCTGCTCCTCGACAACCGTGGCGAACACGCGTTTCCGGCTATCGCCGCCATTGCGAGCGACCCCACAGGCGCAGGCGATTGCTTCGCCACCGCCTTCATGGTCCGTTTCGCGGAGACGGGGGACACGGAGCAGGCCACTCGTTTCGCGCTTGCCGCGGGCTCGCTCGCGGTGGAGGCGCCCGGGCTCACCGGCGTGCCCACGCGCGACCAGGTCGAGGCGCGGCTCCAACAGGTGGCTCCCTGATGGCTGCACGCATCGTCACCTTCGTCAACCAGAAGGGTGGCGTCGGCAAGACAACGACCGCCGTCTCCCTCGCCGCCGCCCTCGGGCGCCGTGGCCAGCGCGTCCTTCTCGTCGACCTCGACCCGCAGGCGAATGCGACGAGCGCCTTCGGCGTGGATGCGCGTGACCGCGACGGCGTCTACGAAGCCATCCTCGAGGAGATCCCGGCGGAGAGCTGCATCGCCAGTTCCGGCGAACCGGGCGTCGACCTGATCCCCGCCAGCACCGCCCTTGCGGGCGCGGAGGTTGAGCTGGTGCCCGTCATGGCCCGCGAACGCCGCCTCGCGACCGCCATCCACCCACTGCGTAGGTCTTACGACTGGATCTTCATCGACTGTCCGCCCTCGCTCGGACTGCTCACGATCAACGCCCTCTCGGCGAGCGACAGCGTCGTCATCCCCGTGCAATGCGAGTACATGGCACTCGAGGGCCTCAGCCGCCTGATGGAGACGCTCGACCTCGTGCGCCGCAATCTCAACCACCAGCTCACGATCCTTGGCGTCGTCCTCACCATGTTCGACTCGCGCACGCGCCTCGCCCAACAGGTCGTCGACGAAGTCCGCAGCCACTTCGATCAGACTTTCGCCACGGTCATCCCGCGCGCCGTGCGCCTGAGCGAAGCCCCCAGCCACGGTCAATCGATCTTTCGCTACGAACCGTCTGGCCGCGCGGCGACCGCGTACGATGCGCTCGCGGGCGAGATGCTCGCGCGCGTGGAGGTCCCCGCATGACACACCCCCGCCGGGGTCTCGGCCGCGGACTCGACGCCCTCATCAGCGGCGCCACCCTTCCCGCGGCAGCCGACGGCACGGGCGCGGGGCCACAGGCGCCTTCCGCCCCGCGGCGCGCACCGGATGCGCTCGACATCGACCTCATCTCCCCCAACCCCGAACAGCCGCGCACCCACTTCGAGCCAGAGAAGCTGCGCGAGCTCGCCGACTCCATCCGCGAACACGGCATCATCCAGCCGCTCGTCGTCTCTCGCGATAGTGACGGCGGCTACCGGCTGATCGCGGGCGAGCGGCGGCTGCAAGCGGCACGCCTCGCCGGCCTCCCCACCGTCCCCGTCGTCATCCGCGAAGCCGCCGACTCCGAGCTGCTCGAACTCGCCCTGATCGAGAATATTCAGCGTGCCGACCTGAACGCGATCGAGGAAGCGCTCGCCTACAAGCGGCTGACCGAGGAGTACGGCCTCACCCAGGAAGCGGCGGGCAAGCGCGTGGGCAAGGGTCGCGTGGCGGTCGCAAACGCCCTCCGCCTGCTTGCCCTGGAGAGCGAGATTCGCCGCAGCCTCGTCGCGGGCGAGATCAGCGAAGGCCACGCGCGCGCACTCCTCGGCGTCCCCGAGGGGAAGCCGCGCATCGAAGCGTGGCGCGAAGTCGTGAAGCGCCACCTCAGCGTGCGCGAAACGGAAGCCCTCGCTCGCCGCGCACAGGCGGCATCGCCCGACGTCGCCGGCCGTCCCGGCGTCGCCACCGCTCGCCGCGACGCAACCATCGCCGACATCGAATCCCGGCTCCGCCGCGCACTCAGCACGCGTGTCTCCGTCGTGCCCCGCAAGCAGGGCGCGCGCATCACAATCGAGTGCTACAGCGCGGAGGAGTTCGACCACGTCGTCACCACGTTACTGGGAGAGAGTGAATGACCGCTGAGGAACGCCTGAAGGAATTGGAAATCGAACTGCCGGCGCCACCGCCCCCGGCGGGCCTCTATGTGCCTTGCGTCCAGGTGGGGCCGCTCGTCTTCGTATCGGGCCAGATCCCGCTGGAGGACGGCAAGCCAATGCGCCACGGGAAGTGCGGCGAGTCCGTGAGCGTCGACGAGGCGGCCGCCCTCGCGCGCCAATGCGCCCTCCAGGCGCTCGCGATCGTGCGCCAACAGGTGGGCTCGCTCGATAACGTGCGCCGCGTGGTACGCGTCGGTGGTTTCGTCGCCAGCGGCAAGGATTTCATCGAACACCCGAAAGTCATAAACGGCGCCAGCCAGCTCCTGATAGATGTCTTCGGGGAAGAGGCTGGCCGCCACGCGCGCATCGCCGTCGGCCTTGCGGAACTCCCCCTGGGCGTGCCCGTCGAAGTCGAGTTCCTCTTCGAAGTGTCCCGCGCCGCCTCAGTCGCGTAACCGTCACGCGAGGCGGGTAGCCGTCGACCTCCGTGTCGACGGGCGCGAGCTCCTCCGCCATAGGCGAAGCCTCTTTATAGGGGTTTGAACATCCAAATCTAGAAACCGCCCCTCCTGGTGATCGGTCGACCAATTCACACTGACGCGCACTGCCGTTGGCACACTGCGCCGCCGAATGTTGGAATGGTGCTGGGCGCGAGCAGAGCGCGCGCCGGAGGTATCGAATGGCCGAGATGGAGAGCGCCTGGGAGATCGCGGACCGCGTCCGCAACAAGGATGTCTCCGCGCGGGAAATCACCGACCAGGCGCTACGCCGCGTGGACGGCGGCAACATCCCCCTCAACGCCTTCACCGCCATCGACCGCCGCGGCGCCCGCAAGCAGGCGGACGCGGTGGATAAGGCGATCGCTCGCGGCGAAGACCCGGGGCCGCTGGCGGGCGTTCCCATGGGCGTGAAGGACCTCGAGCCCGTCTCCGGCCTCGCCTGGACGAGCGGCTCGAAGGCGTTCGCGTCACGCATCGCTACCTACGATTCCGTGCAGGTGGCACGCCTGAAGGCGGCCGGCGCCATCGTCATCGGTAAGACGAACACTCCCGAGTTCGGCTACAAGGGCTTCACCGACAACCTCGTGTATGGCCCCACGCGCAACCCATGGGACACCTCCCGTACGTCCGGCGGCTCCAGCGGCGGCAGCGCCTCCGCCGTCGCCGGTGGCCTGGTTCCGCTCTGCACGGCCAGCGACGGCGGCGGGTCGATCCGCATCCCGGCGGCATTCTGCGGCGTTTACGGGATCAAGCCGAACGCGGGCCGCATCCCCCGCGCGGGCGAAAGCGCGCCCACCTGGGGCGTCCTCAGCCAGGTCGGCCCGATCTCCCGCAACGTCCGTGACTCGGCACGCTACCTCGACGCCACCGCTGGTCCGCATCCGAACGACCTCGACTCACTCGATGCGCCTGGCGGCGGCTACGAGGCCGCCGCGCTGGGCGGGGTCCCGCGCCTCCGCAAGATCGCCTGGAGCGGCGACCTCGGATACGCCGCCGTTGACCCGGATGTCCTGCGCCTCGCGGAAGCGGCCGCCCTTGCGCTTGCCGGCGCGCTTGGCGTCGAACTCCTGGAAGCGCATCCCGGCTTCGACGACCCGATGCCCTGGTGGTTCGGCATTGCCGCCGCCGGTGACACCTATCTCGTCGACGAAATGACGCCCGAACAACGAACCGGCCTTGAGCAGGGCTTCGTCGCTTTCGCCGACCTGGGGCGCAACGTAACCGCCGTCGACGTTGCCCGCGCACAAGACATGCGTCACAAGATCAACCGCAAGATGACGGCTTTCTTCGAAGAGTTCGACCTTCTCCTCACGCCGACCACGGCTGCCACGGCCTTCTCCATCGAGTCCGGTCCACCAACGTCGATAGGCGGGCGCGAAGTCGGCCCCGCTGGCTTCCTCCCGTTTACCTACCCCTTCAACCTCACGGGACACCCCGCCGCATCGCTGCCTGCCGGGTTCGCACCAGACAGCATGCCCGTCGGCCTCCAGGTCGTCGCGCCGCGCTTCGCGGAGAAGCTCCTGCTCTCCGTCAGCGCCGCCTACGAAACCGCCCGCCCGTTCCGCTTCCCACCGGCCCCCCGACGCGCCCGTGCCCTCGAGCACGCCTGACGGTGCGTGACTGCTCGATGGTTGACCAGCATCCAGCAGTCACGCACCAACCCCCCAAGCCGCCCCCTCTTGCGTACCGGCGTACTCTGTATGCCAGAACGCCTTGGAGGTGTCGGAGATGACACACTATCTCATCCTTGCCCACCAGACCGCGACGAGCCACGAACTCGCCAGGAAGGTGCGCGCCATCGCTCGCGATGAACCGGAGTCGCGCTTCACGCTGCTCGTACCCGCCGTGCCTCTGCACTACTGGGGCACCCGTGACGAGACGAAGGTGCGCGCCTATGCGGAGGAGCAGGGCCGGTTGGGCCGCGAGCTGCTCGAGGCCGAGGGCGCGAAGCACGTCTCGACCGTGGTCGGCGCGCCCGCGCCGATGGACGCGCTCGCCGATGAGCTGCGCGACGGCCCCGGCTACGACGAGCTCATCATCTGCACGCTCGCGCCCGGCCTCTCGAAGTGGCTCAAGCTCGACCTCCCGCACCAGTCCGCGCGCCGCTTCAACCTCCCCATGACCCACGTCGTCGCCACCGCCCGCGTCGCGATCCACGCGTGATCGCGGTGCTTAGTCATCCTGTTGACTAATCACCCAGTCGCACCCAAAGTGGAGGCATGACACAGGTCTCGGTCCACGAAGCGAAGACGCATCTCTCCCGTCTGCTCCACGATGTCGAATGCGGCGAAGAAGTTATCATCGCGCGCAACGGCAAGCCGGTCGCCAAACTGGTAGCTATGGAGCGTCGCGCCCCCATCCTCGGCATGGACCGCGGCAAGTTCGTCGTGCCCGAGGACTTCAACGAGTTGCCCGAGGACATCCTCGATGCGTTCGAGGCCGACTTTAACTCGTGAGGCTTCTGCTCGACACTCAGATATGGCTGTGGATGCTCACTGAACCAGAACGGATGCGGGCGGACGCACTGGAAGTGGTACAAGACACTGGCAACGAACGGTGGGTATCCCTTGCGTCGTACTGGGAGATCAGCATCAAGTCCGGTCTCGGCAAGTTGCCAATCCTCGAACCACTGCACGCCTTTCTTCCCGCGCGACTGATCGCCAGCGCCGCGTCGCGCCTCGACATCACGCCAGCGCATGTCATCGCGGCAGGCGGTCTCCCTCACATCCATCGAGATCCCTTCGACCGGCTGCTGATCGCCCAGGCGCAAATCGAG
>JBKKBS010000323.1:0-4932 GCA_046713815.1 Tepidiformaceae bacterium | reverse complement strand
TATCTGGACTGCTGCGGCCTCGATGGTGTGTGGTGCGACCGACCTGGATCATGCCGATGCTCGGGTCGCTCAGAGATCGGCTCCATTCCGCGTAGGAACCGGACCAAAGGCGGACGAGCACCGGAATAGTCCCTGGTTGCCTGCTCGACGGGGCCAGACGAATGAGCCGTCCTTCGCCTCTTGCCACGGCAGCATAGAGTGGCGGCCACACTTCGGGTTGTCGGTGAAGATCGAGCGTGAGATACCAGTCGGCCAGGCCACTGGCGATGCGGGCGAGCAACTCTGGGTCGGAAATGCCTCGCCAACGCCGCGGAACGGACATGGATCGGTGTCCATAGGCTCGCAACATGAATTGAAAGTCGGGATCGATGTGCTCGTCGAGAAGGAACTTTGCTATGCTGCGGCCTCTTGGAACTCTAGTGCTCGACCGATCACCGCGGGGGCGATCCGATAGATCTTGGCGACCCGCTCCACGGAACCGCAGTAGTCTGCCACCATTCCGGCGATGAAGGCCGTCTCCAATCGCGTTCCCTTGACGGTAGGCAGTCCCACGTTTAGATGGGGATCCATCGTGACCGCGTCCGAGTACCGGCTCAAACGGAACAGCGGGCCGCAGTCGACCAAATTAGAGACACTCTGTCGCAGAGGTTCCTGGGCCAGCTCCAACTCGCGTTCGAGCTGAGACATGGTCAACTGGCCCGCGCCGTCCGCGATTGCATCAACCCCCGGAGCCTGGACGAGCACATGGATCGTACTCCGAGTGTTAGGGATCCTGGCGTCGGTGCGCGTGACTCCCAGGTTGTGCCAGCCCGGGAATAGCTCGTCCAGAAAAGCGATGGCTACGCGTATTCGCTTCGTAGGCACATCTTGCTCCAGTAGGGAGGAGATAACGCACAGCCGCCGATAGTCCACCCACGAATACAGTCGTGGCACGCCACGCTGACCCGCCTCGCGGTGGGCCTCTTGGAGGCTGGTTGCGTGCCATCTCTGAAGTTGGCTCGCTGACAGACCAGTCAGGTGAGACACGAGGCGGCTCCGGAGGGCCATCACCGATCCGTTAGATTTGTCGCTCATGTGTGTTCCGATTGTACTCCGGTGTCAAGGGCTCTATTTCAGGCCGCGTTCGGCGCGCATGCGGTCACCGTCGGTGCGCGCCTGGGCGGTCATCTGGTCGATCGTGGCGAGAAGCTGGTCGCCGGGCATCTTCTTACGCGAGTCGCGGATCATCTGCACCTGCTGCGCTTGCGGCGATTCGAGCCCGAAGCCGCTGCGGTCGCCGAGACCGCCGTCGATCAGGTGGTATTGACCCGTGACGTACTCGGCTTCCTCGCTGGCGAGCCAGCAAGCGAGGTTGCCGATGTCCGCCGGGTAGCCCACGCGGCCCGCGGGCACCGAACGCTCCGTCATCGCGCGGTCGTCGCCTTCGCCGATGAGGCCGGAAGCGAGGGGTGTGTCGATCAGGCCGGGGCCGATGCTGTTGACGGTGATACCGAAAGGCGCCAGGTCCTGCGCCCAGCAGCGCGCCATCATGCGCACACCGACTTTGCTCGCGCAGTAGGCGAAGAGCTGCGGGCTCGGCCGTTCGCCAGCCAGCGACGAGATGACGATGATGCGACCGCCGTTGTTGTGCCGCACCATCGCCCGGCTCGCCGCCTGGACCGTGAGGAAGACTCCCTTCAGGTTGACGTCAATCTGCGTGTCCCAGTCCTCCTCGGTCATCGTGAGGATGCCGCCCCCGCGCCCGATGCCCGCATTCGCCAGGCAGATATCGACGCGCCCGAGCTCGCTCCCCGCGAGGTCCATGAGCGCGGTCATCGCGGCCTTGTCGCGCACGTCTCCCTCGTGGGAGGTGGCGCGGCGGCCGACGTCCCGCACCATCGCCGCCGTTTCCTCGGCGCGCGCACCAACGACGTCGGAGCAGACGACGTCCGCGCCCGCGCGGGCGAATGCGAGTGAGCAGCCGCGGCCAATGCCGCTTCCCGCGCCCGTGACGACAGCAACCTTGCCGGTGAGGTCGAGCATAGTGATGTCTCCCAGTTCTTAGCGTGGGGCGAAGTATAGGGTAGCCGTCGACCTCCGTGTCGACGGGAGTCCCCTGACATACCTCTCTGGGAACCTTCCTTGTCCGTTCAGCAGCCTTTCAGGGGCCTTCCGTCATAAATGGTGTCGTCAGGTGGCGCCGCCTGGCACACACCGTCACGAAAGGCAAACCAAAACATGAACATCCCTCTACCGTCCGCACGGCTGCGCTGGCTGGTCCTCGCGCTCCTACTCGTCGCGGCTTCGTTGCCGCTGGCATTCAGCCTCGCTTCGGCAGGGGCCGGGGCGAAGGTCGTCCCGTTCACGGACGCGCGGCTCAAAATCGAGGTGAACGGCACCGATGGCGATGCCGGCCTCCAGTTCTTCGTCGATGGCCCCGCCTGGCGCGAGGTCACGATCACGGACCCGCGCGGCCGCGAGGTGATCGCAGCCGAAGTCGGGACCGCGTTCGAGAACTACGGGCTCACCGAACTGTTCTCCGAGAGCAGCGAGCCACCCTTCGAGGTCTTCCCGTTCGAGGAGTTCAAGAAGCTCTTCCCGGAAGGGAAGTACACGTTCAAGGGCACGACCGTCGAGGGTGCGCGCATGACCGGCAAGTTCACTCTCTCCCACCGTGTACCGGACGCGCCCGAGATCCTGAGCCCCGTCGATGACAGCGTCATCCCGTCCGCCGGCTTGGTCGTGCGGTGGGAGCCGACGACCACGCCCGCTGGCATCACCATCGCCGGGTACCAGGTGCTCGTCGTTGCATCGGACCCCCTGCGCGTGTTCAGCGCCGACCTCCTGGGGACGGCCACCAGCCTGCCGATCCCGGCCGAGTTCCTCCAGCCGGGCGACTACAAAGCCGAGGTGCTCGCAATCGAGGCGAACGGCAACCAGACCCTCTCGGAGGTGGCGTTTACGGTGGAATAGCGCGTCACCCCGGCCCCCTGAAATGGTCCCACTCGGGCGTTTCGTCTCCCCCTCTCCATCGCAATGGAGAGGGGGCCGGGGGGTGAGGGCCCGATGTCGGCAGCCGTAACAGCGTTCCGATTTCCATGCCTTCTTTCGCCCCGCGACATCATCACTCTTCACCGGCGCGGGAAGGGGAGAACGGAGTTCGGAGCGGGTGGCGCAGATCACGTTGTGACGGCAGCGTCGTCCGTTCGCGGACGCCCCGGCTCGGACTCCGCGCCTCCGCGGGTCCGCGGCGAATTCGATTCTCCGGGTTCGCGGGTGGCGAGGATGCAAGCGACCGCCACGACGTTGACGAGCACGCCGAAGATAATGGGCAATGTGTACGAGCCGCGCGCGTCGTAAATGATGCCCGCGAGGACCGGGCCGATGAGCGCGCCGATGCCCGCGCTCGAGTAGAGGATGCCGATGATGCCCCCGGCATTGCGCCCGCCGAAGTAGTCGGTCGTGAGTGCGGGCAGGAGGGCGACGAAGCCGCCGTAACTGATGCCGAAGGCGACCGCGAAGAGCGCGAGCGACCAGAACTCGGTCGCCGCCAGCCAGCCGAGGAGTGCCAGGCCCATGCCCGCGTAGGAGCCAATGAGCGCGCGCCGCCGGCCCAATCGGTCCGCCATCCCCCCGAGCCCGAGACGGCCCGCGGCGCTGCCGAGCCCAATGAGGCCCACGAGCCACGCCCCCGCGCTCCCGGCCAGGCCGTGGTCCTTCGCATACGGCGCGAGATGGACGAAGGGGATGAAGAGCCCCATCGCAGTAAAAAACCCGGAGGCATAGAGGAAGGCGAACGTGCGTGTGCGGACAGCGGCACGAGTATCGAAACCCACCGCGCGGGTGGCCTGCGTCGATGGAGTGGCCGACGCGCCCTCGGGCAGCAAGCCCCGTCGCGCGGGCGAATGTTCGAGGAACAGCGTGGCCACTCCGCCAATCGCCAGGCTCGCCACGGCGAAGGCGAAATATGCCCAACGCCAGCTCGTGGCGTCGATCAGCGCGGCCGCGAGCGGTGGCATGATCAGCGTGCCCACGCCGATACCAGTGACCGCGATGCCCGTTGCAAACCCGCGGCGGACCGTGAACCAGCGCTGCACCGTGCCGACGGTGGGGACGTAGATCAGCCCCACGCCCACGCCTACGCCGATGCTGTAGGTCAGGTACACCTGCCACAAAGCCTGGGCCTGGCTGGCGAGCAGCAGGCCCACGGTCATGAGAGCGACACCTGCGAGCACGATCCGGCGCGGCCCCACGCGGTCCGCCACCGTCCCACTCACCGCCCCGAGGGTGAAGTAGAGAAACCCGGTGATGGCGAAGACGAGCGACACGTCGCCGCGGGAGGCGTCGAACTCGTCGCGCAGGGAGGTGAAGAAGGCAGCGAACGAGTAGGCGGCGCCGAAGCCGAGGAAGAGCAACACGAATGTGCTCCCGACGATGTACCAGCCGTAGAACACTCCGCCGCTGGGCGCTTCGCGTTGCATGTCGCGAGTCTAGGCGATCGGACACGCGTGGTCAGGGGCCACTTTCTGGAAACACGAAGAGACGACGCGCAGAGGTCGTCCCAGGCGCCTCGTTGTCTCTTGGTGTCAATCCATTAGCATCCTGGCGTCAGCGTCGCTCCCTTCCGGTCGCGGCTGTGATATGTCGCGACGGATGATCGCGTCGACCTCGATCGCGGGCCGCCCCAGTTCCGTGGCGAGGCGTTTGATGTCGTCGAATTCTGGCGTCAGGCGGGGCTGGCCGTCGTGCTCGCTCACTTTCACTCGGACGGGGCCGAGGCTCCTCTCCATCGTCTCAATCCTTCGCGTTGCCTCGTAGCGAGGGTGGGGGGGGACGCGCACGCCGAGGCTGGTCGTTTCGCGCAGAAAGAGGCCGGCGAAGCGCGACTCCTGGTCCGCGGGCACGAGGGCGCAAAGCTTGCTCGCCGAGCGTCCCTTCTTCATCCCGATCGGT
>JBKKBS010000322.1:0-3112 GCA_046713815.1 Tepidiformaceae bacterium | reverse complement strand
CTGCTCGCGGCCTACGAGGAAGCGCGGCGGAGGGGCGCCGAGCGCGTCGTGTCGATCCACATCGGATCCGCGTTGAGCGGCACCGTGAACAGCGCACGGATCGCCGCGGAGAAGGCGGACGTGGCGGTGCATGTGATCGACACGGGCGTAGCATCATTCGTCGAAGGACTGTGCGCTTGGGAAGCACTTGACGCGTTGGCGGAAGGACAGTCGCTCGAACAGGTCGAAGCGGTGGCAGCTCGTGTCGCGGCAGGGGCAGGCAACGTCTTCCTGGTGCGTGGGCTGGAGCTGCTGCGGCAGGGCGGACGGTTGGCGGACGATGGGGGGGCCGCTCCCGCGGGCGTACCCATCCTCGCTCTCGTTGATGGAGCGGTGCGGCCAATCGGGATGGCCGCGAGCCGCGATCAGGCGCTCGACATGATCGAGGCGCAGGTGCGCAAGGCGATCGATGCCCAGCCGGACAAACGCTTTCGCATAGGCATTTCCAACGGGGCCGCAGACGCACTCGCGGACGAGTTGGAGGCGCGTGTGCGGCGGCTGGACCGTGCAGATGAGGTGATGCAGTACGTGATCGGGCCGTCGATTGGCGCGCATACGGGGCCGGGCTGCACGGGTGCGGTGTTCCTCGGGCGGCCGGTGTAGCAGAGACGATAAGATTCGAGCATGCGCCGTTATCCATTCGTCCAGGTCGACGTCTTCACCCGCACCCGCTTCGGTGGCAACCAGCTCGCCGTGTTCACGGATGCCCGTGGCCTGAGCGACGCCGAGATGCAATCGATCGCGCGGGAGATGAACTACGCCGAGAGCACGTTTGTGTTCCCCCCGGAAGCCGCCGGCACGGACGCGCGCGTGCGCATTTTCACGACCGTGACGGAGATGGCGTTCGCGGGTCATCCCACGCTAGGTACGGCGTTCGTGCTCGCCCGCAAGTCAGCCGCCACGTCGCTGACGCTTGGGTTCGGTGTGGGGCCGATCGCGGTGGAGGTGGACGCGGGCGATGGGATGGTCGGGAGGGCGACGATGCGCCAACCGCTGCCGGCTTTCGAGGACGCGGACCTCAGCCGGCTTGAGGTCGCCGAGCTGCTGGGCCTGGAACCGGGCGACCTCGGCGACTGTGCGCCGATCGAGATTGGGTCGGCGGGTACGCCGTTCCTGTTCGTGCCGTTGCGGTCGCGCGAGGAACTGGAGGGCGCGCGCGGGACCGCCGAGCTGGTGGAGGCGCTGGAGGGTGGTTCGTTCCATGGCGTGTTCCCGTACTGCATGGGCGGCGACGATCCCGACGCAGCCGCCCGGTCGCGGATGTTCCATCTGGCGCCCGGAGGAACGGTACAAGAGGACGCCGCCACCGGGAGCGCCGCCGGTCCGTTTGGGGCGTACCTGGTGCGCCACGGACTGGCCGCGCCCGGCAGTATGCTCATCGAACAGGGGTTCGAGATGGGGAGGCCCAGCCAACTCCGCGTAAACGTGGACACGGCTGCGAGCGAGGTAACGAAGGTGACGGTGGGCGGCGGCGTGGTCTTCGTGGCGAAGGGGGAGCTCGTTATTTGATGAAGAGCGACGATGTCCAAGGTGCCAGGGAACGGATAGCGGCGGGGGGCGAACCGGTCGATCGACATCCCGCCCTCCCGCCCGGCCCCTCTGCCGCAGCGGCGGGAGAGGGGAGTCCATCAATGGGTGTGAATGACGTCCAAGGCGGGGGCGTGCCAAAGCTACTGTTGCTGCACGGGTTCCTCTCTGGTCGCGCCGCGTGGGTGCCGCTGCAACGTCAGTTGGGCGCGGTCGACACGGTCGCCCCTGACTTGCTCGGGTACGGCACATCGCCACGCCCGGGACGGGGCTACTCGCTCGAACGGATGGTGCGCGAACTCGAGCCGCTCGTGCGTGCGGAAAAGCCGGACTACGTGCTCGGGCATTCGATGGGCGGGATTGTGGCGCTGGCGCTCGCGGCGGCAATGCCGGGCGCATTCGCGGGGGTGGGAGTGATTGGCCTGCCCGTTTACCACGACCGGGCAGACGCCATGCGATACCTGCACCGGCGGGGCCTCCTGCATCGCATCCTGCTCCACACGGACGGCCTGTCGCACCTGGGGTGCGTCGGGATGCACCATGTCCGTCCGCTGTGGCTGCCGTTTTCGCCCCTGTTCCTGCCCCGTCAGCCGCGTTACGTGCTGCGGTCTACGTTCGATCACTGCCGCGACAGCCATCTTGGGAGCCTGGACCAGGTGGTGTTCGCCGGGCACGTCGGTAAACTGGCGGACCGCGTGACGACGCCTGTAATGGCGCTCCATGGCGCGCGAGACCGGGCGGCCCCAATAGACCGCGTACGGGAACTCGCCGCTCGGGAGGGGTGGGAGCTTCGCGTGGCGCCCACCGGCGGTCACCAGCTCGCGGTGGAGAGGCCACGGATGGTTGCGAAGTGGGTGCGGGAGCGGCTGATACCCCTCACCCTCCGACCCCCCTCCATTGCGATGGAGAGGGGGAGCCGTAGATGGCGCGGCTCGGTTCGAAGGCCCATGTCCAAGGCAGGGGAGTGCTACTGATGAGAGCTGTCCCTCAGCAGGGATGTGACTCTGTGTCGTATAACACGGATGCACAGACATTCACGGAGATACGCCATGAGCATCGGAACCGAAGCGCAGGACGCGTTTATCAGCAAGAACAGGTGGGCGGTCGTAACGACGTTGCGGAAGGACGGGAGCCCGACGAGCTCGGTCATCTTTTATGCGCGTGAGGGGGACGACATCCTCTTCAGTACAACCGAGGGGCGACTGAAGGCGAAGACTTTGCGCCGGGACGCGCGCATCGCGGTGGCGGTGTTGGACGAGGGTGCTCCGCACGGATTCGTGACGGTCGAGGGTAAGGCGGTCGTGCAGGACAGCGATGTGGTGCCGGGGCATGTGCTCGTTAACCGGGCGATGCGGCAGGATCCGGAGTGGACGCCGCCGGAGGGGTATGCCGAGCGGCTGGCGCAGGATGGCCGCGTCATCGTGCGGGTGACGGCGGAGCGGGTGAGCGGTGTGCCAAACCGCGGGTGATTCCACACGGAGGCGCGGAGACGTGGAGACGAGCCTCCCGCCAGAGCGCGTCGCGGCGTTCGACGCGGAGCTGGCGG
>JBKKBS010000321.1:0-16649 GCA_046713815.1 Tepidiformaceae bacterium | reverse complement strand
GGGACGTACCACTCCTCGCGATCCCGCATGCGCGCTGCGGCCTCGTCCGACTCGACGTGATCCCAGCCACAGAGGTGTAGCACGCCGTGCACGAGCAGGTGGGCGAGCTCAAGTTCGACCGGGATCGCATTCGCCGCCGCCTGGCGTTCGGCTGTAGGCAGCGAAATGGCGATATCCCCCAACAGCGCCTCACCGGCCACGCCCTGGATGAAGTCATCGGCCTCATCCGGGAACGAGAGCACGTCCGTGGGCTTGTCGATGCCCAGGAACTCGCGGTTCATCTGCCGAATCTGGTCGTCCCCCGTCACGAGGACGTTAAGCGCGGTGCCAGCGGCGACGCCTTCGCGCGCCATGACACGCTCCGCCAAATCGCGCAAGGGGGACGTGTCGATCTCTTGCTCGACATCCAACTCCATCGAAACATGGTAAGCAGCCAAAGATCCTCATCTCTCCGCGCCTCCGCGTCTCCGCGGTAAGTTGCTATTGTCGCGCGAAGATAGCCGCCGCGTCGTTCGCAGCCTCCAGCAGCGGGCCGGGGACGATGCCGAACGCCACCACGCCGAGAGTGGCGATGCCCGCCGAGAGCCCGATCGAGGGTGAAACACGCACGCGTTCGTCCGATTCGGATCCTCCGAGGAACATGGCCCGGATCACGCCCCAGTAGTAGAACGCGGAGACAAGCGTGTTCAGCACGCCCACTATCACCAGCCAGGCGAGGTCCGCCTCAATGCCCGCCTGGAAGATGAAGAACTTGCCGAAGAAGCCCGCGGTCGGAGGGATTCCGGTCAGCGAGACAAGGCAGATGGCCAACGCCAGAGTGAGGAATGGGGCCCGCCGCCACATCCCCCCGTAATCTGCGATCTTGTCGCTCCGGATTTTTTGGGAGATGGCGATGATGCAAATGAATGCGCCCAGGTTGGTAAACGCATAGGCCGCCAGGAAAAAGAGCACGCGGCTCGCCCCGAGTGTGAACTCGCCTTCCTCCGCGGAGATCGCCGCCAGCCCGATGAGGAACGTCCCCGCCTGGGCGATGGACGAGTAGCCGAGCATGCGCTTAATGTCCGTTTGCACGACCGCCATGAGATTGCCGATCGTCATCGACGCTGCCGCAAGGACGGCGAAGATCATCGACCAGTCGTCGCTCAGGAACTCCTCGCCGAGACCCTCGAAGAAGATGCGCGTGACGACGGCGAAGGCAGCCGCCTTGGAGCCGACGCTAAGAAATGCGGCCACCGGCGTGGGCGCGCCCTGGTACACGTCTGGTACCCACATCTGGAACGGTACGACCGCCATCTTGAACCCGAAGCCGGCGATCAGCAGCACCATCGCGAGCACAAGCACGCTGCGATTCGCTTCGCCCTCGGCACTGATGTAAGCCGAGATCTCGTGGAGATAGGTGCTACCCGTGAGCCCGTACAGGAGCGCCATTCCGTAGAGCAACAATGAGGACGCGATCGCCCCCATCAACAGGTACTTGAGGCCGGCCTCGGACGACTTCGAGTCCTTGCCCCAGCCGGCGAGGATGTACTGCGGGATCGATGATAGTTCGAGAGCGATATAGATGGTGATGAGGTCGCGCGCGGCGGAGAGCAGCATGAGTCCCGCACAGGTAGTGAGCACGAGCGCGTAATACTCTCCCTGTCCGCGCCCTTCGCGGTTCACCCAGTCGATCGATGCCACGACGACGGTGGCCGTTACCCCGGCGAAGAGGAAGTAGAAGAACACCGAATATTGGTCCAGCGAGAGCGAGTTTCCGAAGGCGGAGCGGTAATCGTCACGCGCCACCCAGCTCAAGGTCCATGCCGCGGAGCCTGCAAGCGCAATCAGCGCCACGAACGGCAAAAGCCGCCGTTGCTGGGGCCAGAGGGCATCCAGCAGCAACACCGCGCCCGCGCCGATGAGCACCGCGAACTGGGGGCCGACGAGGTCGATGCCTTCCATCAGCCGACCCTCGCTACGATGCCATCCATGGCAGGTTCAATGATGTCCATCATCAGTGACGGGTAGACGCCCAGCAGCACCGTCAGGGCCACCAGTCCGAGCACCGACGCGTGCTCCCACCAGTGCTTCATGTCGCCGAGCCCATCCCATTCGTGCCGCACCGGCCCGAAGGTCACGCGTTGGAGCATCCAGAGGATGTAGCCTGCGGAGAGGACAGCCCCGAACATCGAGATGAGCACCGCCCACTCGTACTTTTGGAATGCGCCGAGGAAGACGGTCACCTCCGCCACGAAGCCGGCGAGCATCGGCAACCCAACGCTCGCGAAGCCGGCGAAAACCATCCCCGTGGCGATCAACGGCATCTGCCGAGCAAGACCCCCCAGTTTGCCGATGTCACGCGTGTGGGTGCGCTCGTACATGAGGCCGATCATCACGAACATGAGGCCCGTGATCACGCCATGGGCGAGCATCTGGTAGGTCGCGCCCGCGAGACTTGTCGTCCCGAGGGCGCCAATGCCCAGCAGCACCAGGCCCATGTGGCTCACGGACGAGTATGCGATGAGGCGCTTTACGTCCGTCTGGCGCAGGGTGACGAAGGCGCCGTAGATAACGCTGGTGGCGCCGATGCCGGCGAACCAGATGCCGTAATCGTCCGCGGCGCCCGGGAGGATGGTCACGCACATGCGGATGATGCCGTAGCCGCCCATTTTCAAGAGCACGCCCGCGAGCATCACCGACACCGCCGTTGGTGCGTCGCTATGCGCGTCCGGCAGCCACGTATGCAGCGGCACGATCGGCAGCTTCACGGCGAATCCGATGAACAGGAACGCGAAGATCCAGCGTTCGCTGAAGAGCGCGCCGGAGAACGAATCGGTCTGGCCGAGCACCTCAATGTCGAACGTGTTTGCGCTGAACGCGAGGACAAGGATGCCGACGAGCATAAATGCCGAGCCCGCGATCGTGTAGAGCACGAACTTCGTTGCCGAGTACTCCTTGCGCCCCGACCCCCAGACCGCGATGAGCAGGTACATCGGAAACAACTCAAGCTCCCAGAAAAGGAAGAAGAGGAGGAAGTCGAGCGCGCAGAAGACGCCCAGGACGGACGTTGACAACACCATGAGCGCGGCGAAGTAGGCCCGCGGCCGGGTTGTGATGCTGAACGAGATGAGCACCGACGCCAGGGTCAGGCAGGTCGTCAGGACGACCAGCGGCATGCTCAGACCATCGACGCCGAAGAAATACTGGAGCTGGAGCCCGCCGACATCCACCCACTCCTCACGCACGACGAACTGGAAGCCTTCCTTGCCCGATTCGAACTCGGAAAAGAGGTAGAACGAAACGGCCAACGCCGCCACCGACCCGGCGACGGCCAGCCATTTCGCGTACTGCTCCATCGACTGCGGCAGCAGCAGGATGACCAGCGCCGTGGCCGCTGGCAGGAAGACGAGCAGGGTGAGTTCCATGATCCCGTCTCCTTACAATGGGTTCGCCGCGAATACGGCGACCACGATGATGATGACCCCGGCAGCCAGGCTCCACTGGTAGGACTGGATCTGCCCGTTTTGCAGCATGCGCATCTGCCCGCTCGTCCACCCGCCCAGTCGCGCCGAGCCGTTTACGGCGCCGTCTATGACGTACGTATCGAACGCCCGGCTGAGGCGCACGACACCGCCGTAGAACACCGTCCTCACAAGGAAATCCTCGTACAGCCGGTCGAAGAACCACTTGTTCTCGAAGAATGAAGCGAAGGGCGCGAAGGCGGAGCGCAACGACTGCGCCTTCACCCACTCCTTGTAGTAGATGACATATGCCATCCCGATGCCTGCCAGTGCGAGCACGCTGGAGCTGATGGCAATGCCCCACTCGAACGAGCTGTGGTGCTCATGCGTCTCGGGCAGCGCCCCTTCGATAAAGTCCCGGAACTGGTGGTCGTAGGCGAACCAGCCCGCGCCAATCGCGGGGATGGCAAGGAGCAGAAGCGGCAGCGTCATGACCCACGGAGACTCGTGCGGGTGCGCGGGGTCACCATGGAAGTGCGAATCTTCGTCGTGGTGGTCGACCGGCTCTCCGCCACTGTACGTGCCGAAGAAAGTCAAGAAGATAGCCCGGAACATGTAGAACGCGGTCATGAAGGCGACGCCCGCGGCGATCGCCCAAAGCGCCTTGTTCTCGCGCCACGCGTCGAGCAGGATCTCGTCCTTCGACCAAAACCCGGCCAGGGGGAAGATGCCCGCGAGGCTCAGGGTCGCGACCACGAACGTCCAGAACGTAACCGGCATGTACTTCCGCAGGCCGCCCATCTTGCGCATGTCGAACGTGTTGGTCGCATGGTTCACGGAGCCACTGCCGAGGAATAGGAGGGCCTTGAAGAAGGCGTGCGTGAACAAGTGGAAGATGGCGGCGACGTACCCGAAGACGCCGAGCGCCATCATCATGTAGCCGAGCTGGCTGATGGTTGAGTAGGCCATCACGCGCTTGAAGTCGGTCTGCACGAGCGCAATCGTAGCGCCAATGAGCGCCGTCACCGCGCCGATCCAGGCGACTGTGTTCGCCGCGTCGTGGCTGACTTCGTAGAGCGGGAAGAAGCGTGCGACCAGGTACACACCCGCCGCCACCATCGTCGCGGCATGGATGAGGGCGGAGACGGGTGTCGGGCCCTCCATCGCGTCCGGGAGCCAGGTGTGCAGCGGGAACTGCGCGCTCTTGCCAGCGGCGCCAGCGAAGATGCCGAGCGCCAGCCACGTTACGACCGTGCCGGACACTTCGCCCTCCAGTGCCATCGCCTGCAGCTCCGCGATATCGAACGTCTCGAAGCGCGTAAATGCGACGAAGAGCGCGGCAAGTAGCCCGAGGTCGCCGATACGCGTGACGATGAACGCTTTCTTCGCCGCCGCCGCCGCGCTTGGCTTGTGGAACCAGAAGCCGATGAGCAGGTAGGAGCAGAGGCCCACCAGCTCCCAGAAGATGAAGATGACGAAGAGATTGTCCGCCAGCACGAGGCCAAGCATGGAGGTCGTAAACAGGCACATGTGGGCGAAATAGCGCCCGTAGCCCGCGTCGCCCTTCATGTACCCCTGCGAGTAGATTTGCACGAGAAACGACACGGTGGTCACGACGACCAGCATCACGGCCGTTAGCCCGTCCACCCTCGGTCCGAAGTTTACGGTCAGGTCGCCCGCCGTGAACCACTCGTGGTGGAAGGTGCGGATACCGCCGTCGGCATCGATCACGTTGAAAAGCGTGGCGTAGCTCAGGATCATGGCGATACCGACGCCGAGCGCCGCCAGCCAGCCAGCCGCCACCGGGATCTTGCGCACGTAGACGGCGATCAGCGCCCACGCCACGAGTGGCGCGGCGGGGATCGCCCAAAGCACCCACTCCTCGATCGTGGGCACTTGCGTCACTGCTTCCTGGGCGGCGAGGAACAACGGCATCGGCTAGATCTTCCTCAAGATTTCACGGGCGACGTGCGCCTTGCCCGTGGGGACGTAGAGCGTTCGCGCGGCGCGCATCGATTCCTTCTCGCCCCGCCCGATGGGCGGGATGACACGAATCGCGAGGCCCTCGGCCGCAAACAGCTCCTGCCAGGTCTCGGCTATGTAGGCGTTGCGGACGGTCATGAACTCAACCCACATCGGCTACGACCTCAGCTCATTCATGGCGTCGACGGCCACGGTCTCTCGCGTGCGATAGAGGGAAACGGCCAGCGCCAGGGCCACCGCCGCCTCCGCCGCGGCAACGGTGATAATGAACACCACGAACGTGTGCCCGGCGACTTGCCGGTCCGTCTCAGCGAAGCGGGAGAAGCTCAGGAGCGTCAGGTTCACGGCGTTGAGCATCAGTTCTACGCCCATAAGGACACCGATGGCGTTGCGCTTGCTAAGCGCGATAAGCAGGCCCATGCAGAACAGCAACGCGCCCACGACGAGGAAGTGCTCAAGCTCGATCATGCGAGCGCATCCTCGGCTTCTTCCTCGGGCGTGCGCACGAGCATGATCGATCCCACCAGCGCCGCCGTGAGGAGCACGGACGCGATCTCGAAGGGCACGACCCACGGCCCGAGCAGCGCCTCGCCGAGCACTTCGGCGGTGACCACGGGCGACTCCTCCACCGTCGCCCAATTTGCATCGAAGATGACAAAGAGGAAGACGGCGGCCATCGATACGGCGAGGAGCACAGCGGGTAACGCCATCGCGGTTTCGGCGTTGTCGCGCCCGGCGCGGGGCGTCAGCAGCACGGCGAAAAGGAGCAGCACCGAGATCGCACCGACGTAGATGATCACCTGTGCCATCGCCAAGAAATCCGCCGAGAGCAGGATGAAGAACCCTGCGATGCCCACGAACGTCACGATCAGAAGCAGGACTGCATGAAACAGGTCACGGGAGACCATGACGGCCACCGCCGAGCCAAGCGTGAGCGCGGCAAGCACGTAGAAGGCGACCACTTC
Source organism: Tepidiformaceae bacterium (assembly GCA_046713815.1). Lineage (GTDB taxonomy): Bacteria > Chloroflexota > Dehalococcoidia > Tepidiformales > Tepidiformaceae > JBBDMZ01. The sequence continues at coordinate 10,261 of JBKKBS010000321.1, read as the reverse complement.
GTAGGCCCCATCCATCAGCGGTCGACCTCCGTCAGCGGGACATAGCCGCGGGCGTCCTTCACCATGCGCGGCTTCGTCGGCGTGTCCTCCGGCCGGTAGCCAAGCAAGCGCGACCAACCGACCACTATCCCGACGGTGATGGCCATGTTCACGATCGCGAAGATCCAGAGCCAACCATCGGCCGGCGTCTCGCCCTCGTCCGTCAGCGTCTCCACCCAGAGCATCTTCTCCGTCGCGAAGACGAACAGGCTGAAGAGCGACACCGGGAGCATGAACTTCCACGCGAACGTCATGAGCTGGTCGATTCGCAAGCGCGGAAGCGTCCCACGAGTCCAGATGAAGAGGAAGTAGAAGGCGTACGTCTTGGCGATAAACATGAGCCAGCCCGGCAGGATGTCCTCGAGCCCAAACACGGACCAGCCCCCCAGGAACACGGTCGCGCCAAACGCGGAGGCAGCGAGCGCATAGCCGATGTCCATTCCATAGAAGAGGCCCCACTTCATGCCCGAGTACTCGGTCAGGTAGCCGGCCACGATCTCGGACTCCGCTTCGGCGATGTCCGTGGGCGTGCGGTTCAGTTCCGCGCTCACGCAGATGAAATAGATGATGAAGATCGTGGGCGCGAGGATGCCTACCCAGATGTTCGCGTCCGCCTGCCACTGCACCATCCCATTCAGGCTCAGGGTATCGGTCCAGACGACCGCTCCGAGCAGCGCGAGCACCAGCGGGACCTCGTAGCTGATCGACATCGCCACGATGCGCATCGCGCCGAAGAGGCTGTATTTGTTCCGATGGCTCCAGCCCGCCATAAACATGATGATCGTGGGGAAGGACGACACCGCGAGAAAGAACACGAGCGAGACGGGGATGTCGGCCACGACCATGTTCTTGCCGAACGGAATCACTCCAAAGAGGAGCACCACGGGCGAGGCGTAGATGACCGGCGCGATATACATCACCAACCGGTCCGACTGGACCGGCGTGAGCGCTTCCTTCTGCATCAACTTGATGGCGTCCGCGATCGGCTGGAGCACGCCGAACTTACCCACGCGGTTCGGCCCGTAACGCGATTGCATCCGCCCGATGATCTTCCGTTCGCCGAGAACGCCCAGGTAGAGCTGTGTCGGCAACACGAAGAGGATGAAGCTGAACACGAATCCAAGGATGGGCGCGATGATGTACGCCACCTCGTTCCCGGCGAGATCCTCGATCTGATCGAGGAGCGCGCCGCTCAGGTTGCCGAGGTCGCGGAAGTCGTACCAGTTGTCGCTGATCTCGAGCAACGGGAGGCTCACCGGTCAACCTCCCCTACGACGATGTCGATCGAGCCAAGCACCACGATCGCGTCCGCGACCGTGCCCCCGACCGTCATCTCCTTCAGCGCGCTCAGGTTAATGAACGACGGCGGACGGATGTGGAAGCGGTAGGGCGAAGGCCCGTCGTCGCTGATGACGTAGTAGCCGAGCTCGCCGCGGGGGCCCTCGACGCGCGCGTACGCCTCGCCCGCCGGTGGTCGCAGCGCCAGCGGCACCTGCGTGCTGTGGGGGCCGCCGGGGAGCGCCGCCATCGCCTGTTGCACGATTTTCACGCTCTGGCGCATCTCCTCCAGCCGCACGATGAAGCGGTCGTAACTGTCGCCCTGGTAGCCGATCGGGATCTCGAAGTCGTAGTTCTCGTAGCCGCAGTAGGGGTCGGCCTTGCGCAAGTCCCAGGCGATGCCACAGCCGCGCAGCATCGGGCCCGAGAGGCTTGAGTTCGTCGCCATCTCAGGCGAAAGCACGCCCACACCGCGCGTGCGCAGAAGGAAGATCTCGTTCCCTGAGAGCAAGCCCTCGGCATCGTCGATGAACTTCGGGAGCTCGTTGAGCACCTTGTTGACCGCCTCTTCGAAGCCCTTGGGCAGGTCGAAGGCCACGCCGCCGATGCGCATGTAGTTGCAGGTCAGGCGGGCGCCGCTGGTCATCTCGAAGATGTCGAGGATTTTCTCGCGTTCGCGGAAGGCCCACATCACCGGCGTCTGCCAGGCGCCGGTATCGTTCGCGAACGCGCCAACGGCCATGCAATGGCTCGCGAGACGCTGGAGTTCCGCCATGATCACGCGAATGGCATCGCCGCGCGCGGGGACTTCTATCCCCGCCAGCTTCTCCACCGCGAGGCAGTAGCCGAGGTTGTTCGACATGCTCGCCAGGTAGTCGGTGCGGTCCGTGAAGGGGATGTTCTGCGTGTAGGTGCGCTCCTCGGCGAGCTTCTCCATCGAGCGATGGAGGTAGCCCATCACCATCTCGGCGTCGATCACCTTCTCGCCGTCGACGGTCGCGCGGATGCGGAACACGCCGTGTGTGGACGGGTGCTGGGGGCCGATGTTGACAATGAACGGCTCGGACTTAATCGTCACGCGGCACCACCGTCACGGGCGGCTCCGGGCGGCGAGATACGCCCGCGAACTCGTTCAGGCCCGGCTGCAGACCGCCCGGCATGCTGAGAAAGTCCTTCCGCAGCGGCCAGCCCGGAAACCCCTCCCAGAGGAGGATGCGATAGAGGTTTGGGTGCCCCTCGAACCTGATCCCGAAGAGGTCGTAGACCTCGTTTTCCTGCATCCAGGCGCCATGGAAAACCGGCACCAAACTGGGCAGCACCGGATTCTCCCGGTCCCACGTCTCGCACTTGAAGAGGGCGATGTGGTTCCGGTCGAAGGACTGGACGTGGTAGACGACCTCCATGTGATCCCACCAGTCCACGCCGCAGAGGTTCGTCAGATGGACGAGGTCGGCGTCGGGGTCGGTGCGCAGCGCCTCGAACGTCTCCGCCAGCTTCTCCGGCTTGAGATAACAGGCCATCGCGGTCGTCTTATCGACTGACCCCGGCACAAGCCGTTCCGCGGCGGCGGCCGCCTCGGCGCCCGTCCATTCGCGCGTCACAGGCGCCACTCAAGGGCGCGCTTTCGCCACGCGTAGAGGATGCCGAGCGCGAGCGTCCCGATGAACCCAAGCCCCTCGAAGTAGCCCGTCCATCCAAGGTCCTCGAAGACAAGGCCCCACGGGAAGAGGAAGATGATTTCCACGTCGAAGAGTACGAACAAGAGCGCGATGTAGTAGAAACGGAAGTTGAACTGCGGGTGGCTCGACCCCTCGGTGCGAAGGCCGCACTCGTAGATGTCGTCCTTGACGGGGTCGGAGGGCACCCACGGCCTGATCCGCGCGTAACGCAGGGCCCAGGACGTGATGATCGCGCCCAGCGGAAAGATGAGGGCGACGATAACGAGGATGCCGATCTGGCCGTATTCGTAAAGCACGTTGTCGCCGATTGTGAAATCTGTCCCGAAGGCAAGCGGACTATACCACCGGCGCCCAGAGGGGCCAAATCCCTGGAACCGCCCGGTCGAGCATTGCGCACTCCTGAGCTGCACAACGCAACTCACCTGCTATCCTCGCCAGACCAACCACCGGAGCCTCCCATGACCCAGGCACAGGCCCAGTCCGAAAACGAACGCATTCGAAGCTATCTGATCGCGCAGGCCGCGAAGCTCTCCATCCCGGAGCTTGTCGAAAAGGTGCGCACGGACGGCGCGCAACTGAAGGAAGCGGCCGCCACGATACCCGATTCCCGGTTCAGAGAACGGCCCGGCTCGGACGAGTGGTCCGCCGCCGAGGTCTGGACGCATGTGCTCGAAATGACCGAGCACGGCGCGGACGCGATCGAGGGCATTCTCGATAACGCCGCCCTCCCCACGGACGCCCGCGATGTCATCTCCGGAAATACCCGCGACGGGCTCAATTCCGCAGCCGACTATTGGGACGCGCACATCGCCCGGCGCGACGCTCTATACGCGAAAGTGGGCACGGCCCGCGGCGACGAGCATCCCGAAATTAAGATGACGCACCCTATGTTTGGCGACTTCACATGGCGTGAGTGGTTCCTCTTCATGCGCATCCACGACCTCGATCACGTCCGCCAGTTGCAGGGCATTGGCGAAGCCCTCAAGAGCTAACGTTGGAGGCCCGGCGCGTGCCTTCTCGCCGGCGTCTTTGGTAGCTGCGGACCTTCGTCCGGTTGCCACAAACCGACATCGCGCACCACGTCCCCGTGCGGTTGCGGGAGGCGTCATAAAAGATGTGCGGACAGCCCTCGCCGGGGCAACGCTTCAGTCGCGAAAACGTCCCCTCGCGAATGCCATCAAAGACCACGGTGAGCAACTTCCCGACAGCGCCATCGATGCCCTCCCGAGCCGGTTCCAGCGCAACTCGCCCATCCTCCCCGAAGCGGAGCACCAGAGGAATCGTTGCCGCCACCTCGTTGAGGGAGGCCACTGCCGCAGCCTCCAGCTTCAGCCCGTTGTTCGCTGCCGCCATCGCCCGTAGTGACTCCCTGAGGCTAACAAGCTGCTGGCGATCCTCCTCGCTGACGCCTGTTTTCTCGGCAATAAGACCGCGCGCGACGAGCCACGCGCGTGCAGACTCCGGCGTCGCAAGGTCGTCTAAGAGTCGAGCGCCCCGCGCGACCGCGGCCACAAACTTCTGGTTGGTACCGTACTCACTCGCCAGCGACGCCTGGGTTTCGCCCGCTTCGTGCCGCAACCGGATCGCGTCGGCCACCTCCTGGCTCATTCCGTCATGGTCAGCCAGGTGCCCGCAGTTCACAAAGTTATGAACGACGGACAGGGCGCCGGGCGCCGGCATGCGGTTCTCAGGCGTCTGGTCGTCCATGAGGCCGATTATTGCAGGGATATGGGACCTCTGCAACACCAGCGTGAACGCTTGACAGGTTAGTGACACCAGTGTACATTCGACACCGGTTAGCAACAAGGAGAAAGCAACCCATGGAACTCAACGTTAGTCGCACCGGCGAAAGCGAAGGCGGGTCAGCCAGGCGCCTTGAGCGCGACGGCGCCCGCTCGCTCGCGATCGCACCGGTGGCGATGATGCTCCCGACCTTCCTCGGGCCGCTGATGATGGTCATCGGGGAATCGAACGGCGACCCGGCAAAAACCAGGTAGCGCCACACCTACACCGCGCGACACTAGATCGTGCGGTCCGCCCGCCACCCCGGAAAGAGGAATTCACATGGACCTCGTCGAGATCTACCGCGCAGACAAGATTTCCCGCTCTGTTGAAGCACACCAAGACGAGCTTCGCCGCCAGCATCGTGAGCTTCGCCGGATCGACCGCCTCGAACGCGCGTTGATCCGTGCTCGGACCCGGCTTAACGTCACGGCCATGGCCTCACGGTCGTACCGCGCAGCCGGAGCCAGGTGATGCGCGCCTGCCTCGACGCCGACTTCGAACGCCTGCGGGCGGCAGGCGTCGAGTTCGTAGAGCGACCCACTGTCTACGGCAGAGTGCGCATCGCCACACTCAAGGACCCCGAGGGGAACCTCATCCAGCTCTTCCAGCCCACGACGTCGCCGGCGTCTTGACAGGCAACTCACCCACTATACTTTCCCAACCTCGATACCCGTACCGAGCGCACTCTCCGCCACCTACCTCTGAGGAGAACATCATGCAGACCAACATCCTCGTCGGCACCCGCAAAGGCGCCTGGATCTACAGCTCCGACGAAGCACGCAAGGACTGGCGAGTCTCGCAGCCGATCATGCCCGGCTACACCATCCACCATCTCGCAGCCGACACCCGCCGCGACCCCGCGCGCATCTACGCCGCCGCTAACCACTGGGCCTGGGGCCCGGGCATCGCCTACTCGGATGACGCCGGCAAGACGTGGACCGAAACGCGAGAGGGGCTGAAGTTCCCCGAGGACATGGGCATAGCCGTCGCGAATGTCTGGAACATCCGCCCAGGGCACCCCGACCAGCCGGGCGTCGTCTACGTGGGGACGCAGCCCGCCGGCCTTTTCAAGAGCGAGAACTGGGGCGAAACCTGGGCTCCCGTCGACTCCATCAACCGCCATGAGTACCGCCCGTTCTTCACCGATAGCGGCGGAGGCGCGTCCACCCTCCATACCATCGAGATCGATCCGCGCGACCCTGCCCATTGGTACGTCTCCATCGCTACCGGCGGCACGTTCGAGACGCGCGACGACGCCGGGACCTGGCGGCTCTGTTCCCACCGGGCGATCCCCACCAACGAGATGCAGAAGAAGATGTGGGAGGAGTTCGCGGAACGGTACCCCCAGTTCGCGAACACAGACTTCCCCGTGCCGCCTGGCGTGGACCCGGCCGCCGTCAACGAGATGCACAAGATGCGCATGGACATGTCAAACCCCGACCGCCTCTGGGCTCAGACCCACGTTGGCGTCTTCCGCTCAGACGACGGGGGCGACAGTTGGCACGACGTCACGGTGGGGTTGCCATCGTTCCACGGTTTCCCCATCGGCGTCTCGAAGAGCGGTGACGGGGCAGCCTACGTCGTTCCGCTCGAGTTCGAGTCGGACAACTTCCGCGTCGTTCGCGGCCAGTTCGCCGTCTGGCGCACACGCGACGGCGGGAAGACTTGGCAACAGCTCTGCGAAGGCCTGCCCGGCCCTGACGACTACCAGAGCGTGTACCGCGAGGCCATGGACACCGATGAAGCGGGCGGCGTGTACGTCGGCACAACGAACGGACAGGTGTACGGCACCAGCAACGGCGGGGACAGTTGGAATCGGCTCCCCGGCACCCTGCCGCCGATCCTCTCGGTGGCCGCCGCGAGCTGGTGATCGGGACTACCTGCTGCGGACACAAGGCTCCGGAAGATATCATCTCTACATTCCGTCCGGAGCCTTGCTTATGCCCGACTCTCCCGGCCTCTTCGAGACCATCTATACCACGCGCGCGTTGCGCCGCTTCAAGCCCGACCCCATCCCGGACGAGGTGCTCTTCCAGCTCTTCGACGCCGCCATCCGCGCCTCTTCCGGGCAGAACAAGCAGGACTGGCGTTGGGTCGTGATCGCGGACGCGGGCGTGAAGGCGAAGCTGCAGGAGTGGGCGATCGAGGGCTGGCACCGCTACCAGCCGAGGTTCGTGGAGAACCCGGCACTCATGGATGAGCTGCCGCGCACACGCAGGCTCTCTCTGAAGTCGGTGCACGACCTCTGTCACAATCTGGCCTCGGCCCCGGCCGTGATCGCCGTCCTCGGGCTGAAGGGCGCGCACTCGACGCCTGGCGGGAGCACCTTCCCGGCGGTCCAGAACCTGAACCTCGCCGCCCGCGCGCTCGGGCTCGGGACATCCGTCTTCAACCTTCCGCTCAGCCACCGCGAGGAGCTGATGGAGATACTGGAGATCCCCGAGAACAACGAGATTTACTGCCTGCTGCCCGTCGGCTACCCCACCGACAAGCCCGGCCCCGTGCGCCGCAAGCCGGTGCGCGACGTGGTCTTCATGGAGCGCTTCGGCCAGGCGTGGCCGTTCGCCGGTCAGCAGCCCGACCTCGGTTGGCAGGACCGCTGGCTTTAGGGCGAGCAACGCCCTCAGGGCCGCCGGGCGATGCGCTCCGCCATCGGCATCTCCCGACCCCGCACAAGCCGCCGGAGACGCAGGCTGAGATCATCGAGCGCGACGATCACCTGCTCGTCGACAGTGGTGCCGCTCGTGGACACTGCCAGCGCTATCCTGTCCACGGGGTCGTATTCGATCAGGCCGGTGAGTCCGAGGTGGCCCCAGCGCTCCGCGCGGATACGCTCCCCCTCGCGCCAACAGGGACAGTAAGGGTACGTCGCCAGTCCCGCGTACTGGAACTCGGGCCCGAGGAACGTGGTCATCGCCTCGAGCGAGCCAGCCGACACCACGCGGTCGCTGCCCCAGAGGTCCAGGGTCCAGCGGGCAAGGTCGTTCGTCGTCGAGCGCAAGCCGGCGGACGTCCAGAGCCTACCGTGGTACTCGAATTCGGGGACGATCTCGAGATGAAGCCCGCCGGAGGTCCATGTGATGCCTTCATACCCGTAGCGGTCGGCCCGGTAGGGATGGGTCGACTCGGGAAGCGGGTTCGACTCCTCATCCATGAAGGTGGCGTTCAGACCAAGCGGTCCCAGCAGGTCCTGGTGGAGGGCCCGGGTGTACGAGACGCCCATCACCTGTTCGATGACCAGGCCAAGCATGTAGTAGCCAGGCGACGAGTACCGGAATGCGGTGCCGGGTTCAGACTGGAGTCCCTTGTTGGCGGCCAGTTCAAGCGCGTCGAAGGGCGCGATCCCGTCGGTCGCAATGAGGCCGCTCGTGTGCTGCAAAAGTTGGCGGACAGTGACGTTCGCGGCCGCCGGATAATCGGGGACGAAGCGGCTCAAGGGATCGTCCAGTGCCACCAACCCCCCCTCGACGAGGCGGAGGACGAGCGCCGCGGTGAAGGTCTTCGTCACGCTGGCCGTGTCGTACGCCTCATCGATGTCAAACGGTTCCCCCGAAGCGTGGTGGCCGATCGCCGCACTCCAACCCTCGCCCGATGGCCGGAGGAGCGTAAGGCTCACCCCCGTCAGGCCCGATTCGCGAAGCCAGTCTTCCGTCTCCCGCTGGAGTTCATCGACCGTTACGGCCGAGCTGATCCCCGAGTTCGTCCGCTGCACTGGCGGGGCCGCGGCTACCTGGATACGGGACGTGCGGATCTGAAGGCCAACACCTGAGGGCGGCACCGTCTGCCTGTTCAACTGCTCGGCGTCGATGCCTGCGCCGTCTGCCACGCTCTGGCCAGCCGCGCCGATGAGGACCACGGCCGCCACAATCACAATCAGCCCGGGCACGGCGACGGCGGTCAGGCGAATCCGGTTGAGCCGCGCTACTCCCGGACGCGCGGGCCAGATCCGTGGCCGTCTCCCTCCGGCCGCGTCCTCCAGCCAGCCGAACGCGATGACGCAGAGGAAGGTCACGGCGAGGACGATCGGGAGGGCGAGGACCTTCCGCGCAACGTCGGAGCGGTCTTCGGCCCAGAGCAGTCGATACATGACGAAGAGCCCCGCCGCGTGCCACAGGTAAATGGTGAGCGCCCGTTCGTTAACCCAATAGATGACGCCGGAGATGGACGGGCGTTGCGCGCTCCTGGCCAACCACCCCTCCACGGACAGGGCGCCGAAGAGCCACGCCAGCCCGGCGAACAGGTGGAGCGGTGCGGACGCGTTCACCACATGGCCCGGGACCGGCTGCGTCACGGCCCACGCGGCGCCCATCGCCACGAAAGCGGCGCAGAGGACCAGCCGGTCTACCAGGTGGAAAGTCGCGAACCTTTTGCCTTCGTAGGCGAACCCGAGGATCCAGAACGTGGCGTAAAGCCCGAGATCTTCGACCTGCCACGGGAGGGCGTGGCCCTGGCGGCGCTGGTATTCGGCGACCGCCATTCCCCCGAGGGGAACGACAAGCAACGCCCAGCCGGTCCGGCGCCAGGCAAAAACGAGCAGCGGGCTGGCAAGCAGCAACCAGGTGAGGCAGCGCAGATACCACAGCGGCGCCCAGAGCGTCAGGCCCCACTTCGAACCCTCGGGATCCCAGGCAGGGAATAGCCACCAGGCGATGGCGCGACCGGGCACATCGGCGATGGACAGGGCGCTTTCGCGTTCATAGGCGAACATGACGGTGACCGCGACCAGCCCGTAAAGCCAGAACGGGATGAGCAACCGCCGAAAACGCCGGTAGATGACGCTGACGCCGCCAGCGCGCCCGAGCGATCGCGCCATGAGCGAGCCCGCGACGAAGAACATCGCCGGCATCGAGGCCACGAGGTAAGAAATCCACGCGTAGCCGTAGGCGTGCCACACAACCACCCGCAGGATGGCGACCGTGCGGACTACATCAAGGAAGCTGTTGCGTGAGCTGTCAGCGGCGGCAGCCGTCATGGCACTCTCTCCGCGCCATATCATCCCATGGCGGCTGTTGCAGGCCGTACGCTCAAGGGCGCTGGACGTTAATGCCCGGTCAAGTACACTCCGCTCGTGCGTCGGGCGCTCCTCGTAACACTGGTCGTTATGGGCGGGATGCTCGCGAGCTGCAGCGGTGGCTCCGAGCGCACCGCTGTTTCCCCCGCGCCGGAGCCGCCGCCAGTGCCGGTCGTTGCGGACGGGGTGGACGTTGCGCCCTTCCATGTCCCGTCGATAGATGTCCCACCGGTCAAGAAAGACGGCTGCGCGGGTGCAGCGCAATTAGCGAGGCGGGGGTCAAGCACACGCCACAAGGTCTCGGGCGCCACCGGCGCACGTGAGTACCTCGTCTACGCGCCGTCGGCGCCAACGGGCGACGTCCGCCTTCCGGCCGTGCTGAACTTTCACGGCCGCGGCAGTGATGCGGCCGCCCAGGAGCGCTACTCGGGCCTTGTTCCGGTGGCCGAACGCGTGGGCTTCTATATCG
>JBKKBS010000320.1:0-5650 GCA_046713815.1 Tepidiformaceae bacterium | reverse complement strand
AGCCAGGGAAACTTCCGAAGCTGCCACCCCCGCGATGTCCTGCAGCTCATTATCGAGGAAGCACGCTTTGTTAAGCGGCCGCCGATCCTCGAACCAGCGGCGACACGGCGCGCTTGCGAGGTCTACTTCGCCGTCGACCCGGGCCCCGGGTTCGAAGTCGGCGCGAAATAACTCTGTGATTCCCACCCACTCCACGGGATTAATCGTGCAACAAGAAGGGCGGGCGCGGTGTGGAGCGACACGACCGGCACCTACCCTTCAGGTCAAAACCTACGAATGCCTCGGCGACTTGCGAACCCCCTGAACGTCAAGAATTCGTCACCGTGTTTCCGTCGATGCCCCGGGTGAAAGGGTTGCGCCCGGAGAACCAATGCGACGGGGGCCGTCCGAGGAAGTGAGGAAGTTGTGGGAAGGTGGCCAAACGCCGTATCTTCGCCCGGTGCCTACGCGTCCCCTCGCGGCCATCGCCCTGCCCCTAGCTGATTCGCTGGATGCCCTCCTGCGCGAGAGCTGCGACCTTGCGTTTACATCCAGCGCGGAGCTGCCGGCGGCGGTGGGCGAAGCGCAGGGTTTGCTCTGCAGCAACATGGTCCTGATTGACGGCGATTTCATGGACGCCGCACCCAATCTCCGTGTGATCTCCGGGTTTGGCGTGGGCTTCGACAACACGGACATCGCGGCGGCCACCGAGCGCGGAATCCTGGTCTGCAATACGCCCGGCGTCCTGACAGACGCCGTCGCGGACCTCACCATGGGCCTCATTCTTTCGTTCTCGCGCCGCATCATCGAAAACGCGGCGTACGTGCGAGCGGGGGCATGGGGCGCCACGCCGCCCCCTCCGTTCGGATTCGACCTGCGCGGAAAGACGCTTGGCATAGTCGGCTTCGGGCGCATCGGACTGGCGGTCGCCGACCGCGCACGGGCCTTTGGGCTCGAAGTGATTTTTCATGATCTCTTCCGGGAGCCGCCCGAAGATTTCGGCCACTGCGCCTACCGCGGACTCGACGAGCTGCTAGCCGGTGCGGACATCGTGTCCATCCACGCGAATCTTTCGCCGGAAACCCACCACCTGATCTCGGAGCCAGAACTGAAGCTGATGAAGCCCACGGCGCTGATCGTCAATACGGCACGGGGGCCGATCATCGACCAGGCGGCCCTGTACAGGGCGCTGACAGGGGGTCACATCGCGGGCGCGGCGCTCGATGTGCTCGAAGACGAACCACCCGCGGCGCACGACGCGTTGCTCCAGCTCCCCAACGTGATCGTTCTGCCGCACGTCGGTTCAGCGACGACCGAGACACGCGGGGCCATGCTCGACCTCGCGGTGCGAAACCTGGTCGAAGCGCTAAGCGGCCGCGAGCCACCAGCATGTGTCAACCCGGAAGCGCTGTCGCGGGCGCTGCGCCGCCGCCCGGTCACATCTGCGTCCTGAGGAGTTGGGAAGATATGCGCCAGAACACCGCCAAAGCCGCCTGGAGTGAGGGCCGTGTGACGCACGGCGCCTGGCTCTCGAACCCATCCTCGATATCCGCGGAGGCGATGGCGCACCAGGGGTTCGACTGGCTCTGCATCGACATGCAGCACGGCCTCATCGACTACCAGGTCGCGGTCACCATGATCCAGGCGATCAACACGACGGCCGCCGTGCCGTTCGTGCGCGTCCCGTGGAACGAGCCCGGGATCATCGGCAAGATGCTCGACGCGGGCGCGCTCGGGGTCATTATCCCCATGGTGAATTCACCCGAAGAGGCGCGAGCCGCGGTTGCGGCCTGTCGCTACTTCCCCGACGGCGCGCGCAGCTTCGGGCCCACGCGCCTCGGATACGCCTACGGCGCGGACTACTTCGGGCAGGCGAACGACGTGGTCGCATGCATCCCCATGATTGAAACCGGCCGCGCCCTGGACCAGCTCGACGAGATCCTCGCCGTGCCCGGCATCGACGCCGTTTACGTCGGTCCCGCGGACCTGAGCATCACCCTCGGGCAACAGCCGCGCATGGACAACGACGGCGCCTTCGAAGATGCGCGGCTGAAGATCGCTCGCGCCTGCGAGGCGAAAGGCATCACCGCCGGCATCCATGCCAATGCTCAGCTCGCCCCGAAGCATGCCGCCGCCGGATATCGCATGATCACCGTGTCGAGTGACCTCGGTGCGATGACGCAGCAGTCAGCCGCCGACCTGAAGCTCGCGCGCGGTTCCGCCACGGCGGGCGTCCAGCCTGTCTACCGGTAAAAAATGACAAGGCCGCTCGCGGAAGGTCTCACTCGCGCCCGCGGGTGATGTCTTCCGTAAGCGGCCAGTGTTCCGCCCCAGAAACCAGAGCCGGGAGCGGTCCAGTGGGACGGTGGGGTCTCACAGCAGGACTATCGACCGCCATGCGGCATTGATCGGCACGATTGTGCAACCGCAGGGTAAAATGTTGGCAAAATCTCCAGAACAAGGGGCCTCATGCCCGATCCCGTCATCGGACTGATCGGTTGCGGCCACATTGGCCGCTTCCACTCGCGCAACCTGCGCAGCGTGATCCGCAGCGAACGCGTCCCCGCGGAGTATGCCGCTACCTGCGACCGGCTGCTCGAACGCGCCGAGGAGTTCGCGGCCATCGTGGGCGCGTCTACCGTGGCGGGCGACGCCGATGTCGTGCTGAACAACCCGCGCGTGAACGTCGCCTACATCTGCACCGAAACGGCGGAACACCCGGCCCTCGTCGAGGCGGCGGCGGCGCGCGGGATTCACGTGTTCTGCGAGAAGCCGCTCGCGAAGACCCTCGAGGACGTGCACCGAATGGTGGCCGCCGTGGAGTCCGCGGGCGTGATCAACCAGGTGGGCCTCGTGCTGCGCTACTCGCCAATCTTTACGGTGCTCAAGGATCTGATGTCCGATTCGGCTCTCGGGCCGTTGCTTACAGCCCATCTCCGCGACGACCAGTTCTTCCCCGTGCGCGGACACTACGGCTCCTCGTGGCGGGGCGACTACGAGCGCGCCGGCGGCGGCACGCTGATCGAACATTCGATCCATGATGTCGACCTCTATCGTTGGCTCTTCGGCGAGATCGCCGGCGTGCGTTGCCACACGCGCGAGACGACTGGCCACGCGGGCATCGAAGACGTGGCCGTGGCCACGTTCGAACACGCCGGAGGCCAGCACACGAGTCTCAGCTCCATCTGGCACGCACTCGACGACCGCCCAAGCACGCGCCACCTCGAAGTCTTCTTCGAAGGCGGGTACTTCGCCACCGATCACGACTTTATCGGGCCGATCCGCTACCAGGGCCGGTCGGGCCGCGAGGGACAGATGAGCGCGGACGACGTGATGGAGCGCTACCGCGAGATCGCCGGACTCGATGACGTCGAATTCGACCTCGCCCGCCGGGGCGCGCTCGAGGACTACTCGTTCCTGCGCTGCGTCCTCGAAGGACGGCCCGCCTTCCCCGACTTCCGCACCGCTCTGCGTGCCCACGAGGTGGTAGACGCGTGCTACCGGAGCGCACGGGATGGCCGTGAGGTCGCCGTATCCGACCTCGCGACTCTCTAACGAGGCATAGGCTGGGGCTATCGAATTCGCATCACTCCCGTTGAGCGGTCGATGTCCGGGCGGTACTATGTCGGCACCAGAATTTCCGGAAGGGGCGGTGTGCGCCCAAGGAGCCCCATGACCACCGAAACGCTGAAGGACCTATACGAATTAGGCGAGGCGCCGCCGCTGGGTCATGTGCCCACGCAAATGCACGCGCAGGTTATCCGCGCCTCGCGCTTCGGCGAGCCCACAAGCGCGTTTCAGCACGAAGTCGTTCCGACGCCCAGCATCGGGCCGGACGACTGCCTGGTGTACGTAATGGCGGCGGGCGTGAACTTCAACAACGTCTGGGCTGGCCTCGGCTCGCCCGTGAACGTCATCGCCGCGCGCAACAAGGCGGGCGAACCAGAAGACTTCCACATCGGCGGATCTGACGCCTCCGGCATCGTCTACGCCGTCGGCGAGAACGTTACGAATGTGAAGGTGGGGGACGAGGTCGTGGCCCATTGCGGCTCGTGGGACATCCACGCCCCGGAGGTGGTCTCCGGCGAGGATCCAATGTACAGCCCGAGCTTCAAGATCTGGGGCTACGAGACCAACTGGGGCTCCTTTGCGCAGTTCACGAAGGTGCAGGCGCACCAGCTTCTCCCGCGGCCAAAGCACCTCACCTGGGAGGCATCGGCGGCGTACCTGCTCGTAGGCGCTACAGCCTACCGCATGCTGCACGCATGGGCGCCCCACACGGTGAAGGAGAACGATGTGGTGCTAGTCTGGGGCGCGGCTGGCGGCCTCGGCTCGGCAGCGCTCCAACTCTGCAAGATCGCGGGTGCGAAGGCCGTCGCCGTCGTCTCCAACGAGTCGAAGTACGACTATTGCAAACGCCTCGGCGCGGTGGGCTGCGTCAACCGCCGAGACTTCAACCACTGGCGCCGTCTTCCCAACTGGGAACAGACCGAAGAGATGAACGAGTTCAATGCTGGCGCCCGTGCCTTCGGTAAGGCCGTGTGGGAAGCGCTTGGCGAGCGCCGCAACCCGCGCATCGTCTTTGAGCACCCGGGCCAGGATACCGTGCCTACATCCATCTTCGTCGCAGACACGGGCGGCATGGTGGTGATCTGCGCGGGCACCACCGGCTACAACGCAGATGTCGACCTGCGCTACCTCTGGATGCGTCAGAAGCGGCTCCAGGGCTCACACTTCGCCAACGATGACCAGGCGCGGGCGTTCAATGAACTCGTGCTCGACGGCAAGATCGACCCTTGTCTTTCGCAGGTCTTCCCCTTCGATCGAACGGGCGACTGCCACCAGCTCATGTACGAAAATCGCACCGTCTACGGCAACATGGCGATCCTCGTGGGCGCCCCGCGCGAGGGCATGACGACGCTCGAGGGGTGAACTGGTCACCGGCGAGGGAGCAACTCCAGCGCGGTTACATGTCGAGGACGCAACATGCGGAAGTGGCGTTCGTCGAGGGTCGCGAGCTTTGGCTCATTGAGCCGTTCGCAGATAGCGAGCACGGCCGCATCGACGAACCCGACGTCGGAGTCGCGGTATTGCGTTCGAACCTCGCTGACGCGCAGATAGTCTTCCGCGGGGAGGTTCTCGACGGTGATCTCTCCAGTGGCGATGTCCCGCATCAGCCTTTGGAACGCATCCACACCGCGTCGCGTCGTGAGCCAGTAATCCAACTCCACGAGGACGGGCGAGGGATTACCACTTGCTCACGCAGATCGCGAATGAGACGGCTACAGGCATCGTGATAGTCATCGTCATTGTCGAACACGGCCAGCAGCACTCCCGTATCGAACACCAGGCTCACCGCGGGTACTCAGGCTGCTGATCGCTCGCCAGAATCGACAGGTTTCCCATACCCGACCTAAAGGAGCCCAAGCTCGTGAGCTTCCGCGGCCATGGCGCGGCGGCCGCTGACTCCACACGTATCTCCTTGATCGGCCGAAACGTTCCCACCGTCTCATCAAAGCACTCCCAGTCGGCCCAGCCGTTGGAGTTGGAGCCCGCGTCCGTGGCGCCAGCCTTCTTCCGCACTGCCCGGGAAGCCGCCGACGGGCTGCGATACGTTGCGCCATCGAACGCGATTCCCTCCTCGGTCACTTCGGCGGCATACACCTGCCCG
>JBKKBS010000319.1:0-3004 GCA_046713815.1 Tepidiformaceae bacterium | reverse complement strand
ATACCACTGAGCTATGTCGGCCGGAGCGCCAATATAGCCGATGACTTCAAACAGCAGCTGTTCCCGACACTCGATGACTGAACGACAGCCCGCCCAAATCGACGGGCACAGCGCCCGAAAAGCTGATAACTGGCGACACGGGAGTTGCAACAGGGGCCGGCCTCGGCCGGCCCCTGTTGGGCGTGTTCTGGCGGAGGTTCAGGGCAGTCGATTGCCCCGCGGTTGCCAGCCCGGAACGGCCTGCAGACCGAATGGCCGCACCGCATGCGCGCCGGTTCCATCCGCATTGATGACATATACGGTGCGGTCGTCGAAGCGAATGAACGCGATCTGCTCACCGTCAGGCGACCAGGCGGTGCCGAAGTCGTCGGTCTCTCCGCCGACCACGGTGTGCTGGTTGGTACCGTCGGCGTTCATCACGAGGATGTCCCCAGTGTCGCCCGCGGCGTAGGCGATCTTGGAGCCGTCGGGGCTCCAGTCCGGGACCTGGCCCTTCCAGGCGTCATAGAAGGTCAATTGGGTCACGTTGCTGCCATCGGCATCCATGACGTAGACCTGGCCCACGTCGGTCCGATCGCTCGTGAACACGATCTGGTCTACCTGGACCCCCCGAGACCCCCTCGGATGCCGGGCCTAGAGATCTTGGGCGGAAGAAGGACCGTTCCGTTGGCCGTTGGTGTCAATCGTGGTTGACAAATACCTAAGAATGGCACATTGTTAACTAAAGGTGACACTGGGCCGTTCCGAGCGGTTTGTCACCTAGGATCGACACCAGGAGCCCACCATGCTCGATGAGGCGTATAGCGCGACGGACCTCGGGCGCGCCATCAAGCGGCTGCGCACCAAGCGTGGAATGACGCAGGAGACGCTCGCTCGGTGGTGCGGCGTCTCACGTCAGACCGTCATCGCTTTGGAAAAGGGCGGCCCGGTTGCACTGACCGCAGCCTTCAAGGCGATCGCTCTGCTTGGCGCGAAAGTCGTCGTTGCCCCGAAGAACGCCATCGTAGGCGACCTCTCCGTCGGATGAAAGAGAAGGGCGACCGACTCGTAGCCTGGCTGGGCGACGAACCGGTTGGTGACCTCGTCCGGACCCGCAGCAACGAGATCCGATTCACCCGTCGCGGAAGTCCACATTCGTTGACCATCGCCCCCGAGGGTTCCGCAGAAACTTGGACCCCTTCCTTCACGCGGGCGTGGTTCGATGGCCTCCTCCCCGAGGAGGCACGCCGAACCGCTGCCGAGGCCGAGTATGACGTCGTTCGAGGCGACACCTTCGGCCTCCTCGCCGCCATCGGCTGGGAATGCGCCGGCGCCGTATCGGTGCTCCCCGAGGGTCGTAAGCCGGCAACTGGGACCTACGAGCGGCTGACGGACCAAGAGGTCTGGGAGCGGCTCGACGCCCTCCCGCGGACGATGTCCGAGGTCGACCACGAGGTGCGCCTCTCGCTCGGCGGCGCGCAGGACAAACTGGTCCTCGCCCGACTCAACGAGTCCTGGCATCTGCCGCTTGAAGGTGCCGTTTCCACGCACATTCTCAAGCCGGAGCCGGACCGCTACCCCAGCCTGGCAATCGGTGAGGCGTGGGCTCTAGCTGTCGCCTCGGCCGCCACGCTCACGGCGTCGGCGGAGCACGTGGCACCCGCTGGCCACCGGCCGACGATCATCGTCCAGCGGTACGACCGCCGCGTTGACGGCGAGGTCGTGCGCCGATTCCACCAGGAGGACGGGTGCCAGATCCTGGGCCTTCCGCCCGAGCAAAAGTACCCGCGGGGAACTGGCCCGCACGTGGCCTCCCTCGCCCGCATCGCTGCTGTCCTCCTCGAGCGCGCAGACGACCCGATCGCCGAACTCGTCCGACTTCTGGAGCAGACGGTCGTCAATGTGGCGCTGCTCAATACCGACGCGCACGCGAAGAACGTTTCCGTCGTACACACGGGTCCTCGGACCGTCTCGCTCAGCCCGCTCTACGACGTCGCCCCGACAATGTGGTTCCTGCCGGTCCAGTCGCAGGCCGCACTTCCAGTGGGAGGGAAATGGCGCATCGTCGGGATCGAGCGCCGACATCTACTGTCCGAGGCGATGAGTTGGGGAGTGCCCGAAGGTGAAGCCCGGCGCATCATCACCGCGAGCCTGGACGCGATCGCGGGCGGCCGCGAGGGTGCAAACCGTCTCTATCCGGACGCTCCTGAGGCGATGCGCGCGGCCGTCGATGCCCAGGTCACCCGACTCACTTCAAGCTCGTGGTAGGCGGCGCGCCACGACACGATGGATCCCAGATACATGGAGCTGATGGCGAGCAGGATCCCGCGCGGAACGTACCTGTCCTGCCCGGACGGCAGCCACCTGGCGACGTACGACGATCAGGTCACGTACTTCGACGGTATCGTCGACTTCATCCGCAACGTCGAGCGAGGCGCCACTTCCAGCGAATGAGCGGCGGACCGACGCGACGGCACGCTGTGCTTCGGAGTGGTGGACCAACGAAGCGACGTCGGCCGCTCGATCGGGCTCGTTACGGTGGGTCCGACCGTCGACTCGTACTGGCCGCGGGGAGGTTGCTGACCAACGCAGCCAAGGGGGGTGATGCCGACACGGCGGTGTGGCTCCCTCCTACGACGCAACGTCCTGCGCGTTCCGCGAGCGCAGGTAGCGCTGCTCGCCCAATCGGCGGATCAGGAGCGGCAGCCGGCCCGCCAAGAGCAACCTGCGATCGCGAACGAGTAACCCCACCCCTGCCAAGTCCGGCGCCAGCATGTCCGACCGCCTCGGCCTGAGAACCGCCTGCAGTGCATCGCCGCGGAGTGCACGTGCCACGTTGAGAGCTACCCCATGCGAGGTCGCCTGGATGGAGCGCAGCGCCGGCGGGAAACGATAGTCGTCTGGAACGGCGACCACGTCGCCGATCCCGAATACGCCTGCTGTCGCCACCATCGTCTCGTCCACGCGCAATCTGCCGATCGAATCCACCAGATCGGCTCGCAGCCAATCCGTATTGCCTCGGAGG
>JBKKBS010000318.1:0-2652 GCA_046713815.1 Tepidiformaceae bacterium | reverse complement strand
CTCGCGGTTGCGCTCCTGGAGCTCGTTGAAGAGCCGCGCGTTCTCGATCGCGATCACCGCCTGCTTCGCGAACGTCTCGAAGAGTTGAACTTGCGCCGGCGTGTATGGCTCTGGCGACTCGCGGCTGACGACTAGTGCACCGAACGGGGCGGTGCCGGTCGCAAGGGACGCGAACAGCGATGAGCCGGTGCCGGTCGACCGCCAGAGCGCAGCGAGATTCGGGAGGTGCATCTCGATGCTGTCGGGACCGCCACAATGCATCACGGTCCCACGCGTTTCGGCTTCGACCGGGTCGGGAGGCCCGGCCGTCGGCGCGTCCAGGCGGGAATGCGACGTGATCTCGCCCTTAAAAGCAACGGCCACTCGCTCAAGTCCATGTTCCGAAGCGCGAAGCACGAGGGCGTTACGCGAATCGAGCAACCGCGAAGCCTTCAGCACGACCTCGTCGAGGGCGGACTGGAGGTCCGACGGAGCGCGGCTGATGACCTCGAGCACCTCGGCGGTCGCGGTCTGGCGCTCGAGCGCCTCCGCCAACTCCGCGTTGCGCTCGGTGAGCGCGTGTTGCGCGCGGGCACTTCCAATCGCCAGGCCCATCTGTTCGGCATAGGCGACGATCTCCACAAGTTCGGCGTCCGTGTGAGGCGACTGTTCGTAGCGCAGGAGTGTCCAGGCGCCGACCACCTCGCCGCCAAACTTGAGGGGGACGGTGGTCCGAGAACCCACCGTCACGCCGAGCTCACTCTCTGCGGCCGATGCAAATTCGCGATCGCGCGCAAAGCGATCCAGCTCGGAGGCAGTGGGATGGGAAAGCCTGATGGGGGCCCCGTCCAGCACCACGCAGCCGGAGATGCTGGCCCGGTCGACCGGCCACGGCCTCCAGTGCTTCTCCAGGAACTCCCGCGTCCTGTCAGCGTCGGCGCCCGTCCGGGTCTCTGCCGCCCGCAAGGGCACAAGCTGTCCCTCCTCGACCAGCCGCACCTCCCATCGATCCTCGAGCCCGGCGATCCCCGCCTGGTGGATTATCCCGAGGATAATCTTGTCCCGCGCGGAACCAGCGATGATGACCCGCGCGAGGCTGTTGTCGCGTTGGGCGAGCTCTCGCGCGAGGCGCGCGTTCTCCGTCTCGAGCTGCGCGATGCGCTCGTCCGCGCTCGTTGCGTCCGATTCGATGGCGGCCACTGGCTATCGCCCCCCTCGCCGGCAATCCGTGACTGCGTTCCCCGGGACTGAAGATACGAGCATCGCGGGGATTGTACTGTGACATGCCTCGCACTGTGTGGCGGTGTCGCTTCGAAGACCCGTGCGCGAGCCTCGAGCAATCGACAACGCACCGTGATCCCGGGCCCTATCTGCGGCTCCCAACACGTCCCTCTTCCGCGTTGGGTGGAATGCGCGGTTTACAATAGTTGCCGTGATGCGCCCACAGGTTCGATTCACGCGGGCAGGCAGCCTCCAAATTGCCTACAGCACCTTCGGCGAAGGGCCGGACCTGGTCGTGGCGCCCGGCTGGGTCTCGAATCTCGAACAGGTGTGGGACGTGCCCGAAAGCGCCCAGTTCTACTCCGAACTGGCGAAGACGTTCCGGGTCACGCTCTTCGACAAACGCGGGACGGGGCTGTCGGACCGGAACGTCGGCATGCCCACCCTCGAAGAGCGCATGGACGACCTGCGGGCCGTCATGGACGATGCCGGCGTGGCACGGGCGGTCGTCTTCGGCGTGTCGGAAGGCGGCGGGATGGCCACCCTGTTCGCCGCGACCTATCCGGAGCGCGTGGCCTCTCTCGCGCTCTTCGGCGCGTTCGCCTGCCGCGAAAAGAAGCCCGACTACCCCTGGGCGCCCAGCCCCGCCGAACGACAGAGCTTCTATGACGCCATCCGCGACTCGTGGGGCGGGACCATGGACCTTGCTAGCATCGCCCCATCGTTGCAGGGCGACGAAGCGGCGCTGGGGCGGTGGAGCCGCTATCTCCGGTCAGGTGCGTCGCCGTCGGGCGCCCTCGAGCTTGCCCGGTTGAACACGGCCATTGACGTTCGGCACGTGTTGGCGAGCGTCCGCGTTCAGACGCTCGTCATGCACCGCCTTGGCGATCGCGACTCGAAGGTCGCAGAGGCGCGATATATGGCGTCGAAGCTTCCGAACGCCACGCTCGTCGAATTGGCCGGGGATGATCACCTTCCGTTCGTTGGCGAGACGGCGCCCATTCTGGCGGCGATTCGTGAGCTGGCGGGTGTTCACGCGCCGGCGGACGACGACCGCAGGACGTTGGCCACGGTGCTCTTCACAGACATCGTAGACTCGACCACCACCGTCCGCGAAGTCGGGGACGCGCAGTGGAGCAGGTCGATCGCCGCCCACAACAACCTCGCGCAGGAGCTTGTCCGCCAGTACAGAGGCACGGTCGTCAAGTTCACGGGCGACGGCTTCCTCGCCCACTTCGACGGTCCCGCCCGCGCCGCTCGGTGCGCCCTGGCGTTCGCGACCCAGACCCGGGACCTGGGGCTTGCCGTTCGTGCGGCCGTCCACACCTGCGAAATCGAGTCCGCCGGCGACGATATCATCGGAGTTGGTGTCCACCTCGCGTCGCGAGCGATGTCTGCCGCGGGGCCGGGGGAGGTCCTCGCCACGGGCACCGTGAAGGGGCTTGTCAGCGG
>JBKKBS010000317.1:0-2859 GCA_046713815.1 Tepidiformaceae bacterium | reverse complement strand
GTGTCGTCCATGTCGAAGAAGATCGCCTTCGGGAGCATCCCTTCCATCCTACGAAACCCCCGCCCACGCGCCAGCGGCTGCGTAGCGGGCGTATAATCAGTGCATGAAGACGGGCATCGTATTTCCGGGAGCGGAGGGCCGCACTCGCCATGTGGGACAGATTCGGGCATCCATCACAATCCGAAACGACTACGACATCGACCGCGCACGACGCGGAGAGATCGATCCCTCCGAGATCCGCACCGTTTCCTACAATGGGGCGCTGGTCGACACGGGAGCAAACCGGCTCTGCCTGCCACCAGCAGTGATCGTCGCGCTGGGGCTTCCCTTTGCGCGTGATGTGGTCGTGGGCACAGCTACCGGAGCTGCGACCGCAAGGATGTTCCACGGAGCGCGGCTGGAAATCGAAGGCCGCGACGCGGCCACCGAGGTCCTCGAAATGCCCGGCGGCGAAGGAGCGCTAATCGGGGTGCTTCCACTTGAGGCGATGGGGATTGAACTCGACCTGCGCAACCAGGCGCTGATCCTGCTCCCGGACGACGGCCCCGACACTTACCTGACGATCCTGTAAACCGCCCGCGACGGATCAACGTGCAGTGTGACAGCGCACGCCGAAGTCGACGGTAGGTGACGCGCGGGAGCAGGGCTCGGGGCGCTTGATTGGCGGGTGCCGCTGGTGTGGCCGAGTGACGGCAGCGACGCGCCCGGAACGGGGTGAGGATGCACTCGCTTGATATCCGGGCAGGCGTTGCCTACCATTTCCCGGAAAGTTCCTGCAACGGAGGTTCCACCGTGTTCGTCAAGAAAACCGCGATCGTCGCCTTGTTTGTCTCCGGCTTCCTCGCCACCGCAGCCGCGGCAAACGCGTCCCCGAGCGCGAGTTGCACCGGGCAGTTCTTCTCTGAGCATGCCGGTATCGTCCCCGCAACGGGCGGACAAGAAAGCGTTGGCGGCTTCATCGCCCCCACCGCGCGCGAACTTGGCCGTGAGTTCGGCACGATGATCAGCTCGGCGCGCACTATTCCGCGGAACGACTGCGACCTCTAGACGGCTCCAACCAAATACCTTCCTGCGTTCCGCCGGTGGGGTTCTACCGTGCTGGCCGCACCGAGGGATCAAGCATCGAGCCTTGTATTGTTGCTGGCAAAGCTCGTGGCGGGCATCGCGGAGGAGCCACAGCGACTCCACGCGCGCGACTGTCGCCTGAAAGCGGCCGCGGTCTGACCGCCCCACCATCGCAACTTCTACCAACCGCTGGCCGAGCAGCGTGGCAAGGGCGTTCGGCGAAGAATGTCAGCCGTTGCGGCGGACGGCCAGCACCACCTTTGTACCCTCCAGGTCTTGCTCCGCGCGGTGGGCGTCGGGGGGCGGTTCGCCCGCGACGATCCCGGTGGAGAGCGTTTCGCCGCGGATGTACTCGCCCTGTGAGGCCATCACGCGCGCGACATCGCCGTCGCCCACGTACCACGTCGTGATGCGGTCTGAGAGGACGAACCCGGCCTCGCGGCGCATGTCCTGCAGGCGCCGCACGGTCTCGCGGGCGAGACCTTCGTCGGCGAGCTCGGGCGTGATCGCAGTGGTCACTGCGACCGTGTAGCCAGCGTCCTGGGCAGCGGCGTAACCCTCCGTGTCCTTCGCCTGAAGGAGGATGTCTTCTGGCTCCAAATCCACGTCCCCGACGCGCACGGAGTGTCCACGCCGCACGGCCTCGGCAACGTCGGCAGGCGTCAGCTTCGCCAGGCCTTCGCGGATCGCCGCAAGGGCCGCCCCGTGCTTACGGCCAAGCACCGGGAGGTTCGGCTTCACGTCGTAGGAAACCGCGGCCGTTTCGTCCTCGAGGATCTCCATCGCCTTCGCGTTTAGCTCGTCGAGCACGAGCGTCGAGTTTCGACGCAGAGAGACCGCCTCGTCGGGCGTGCGCGTCTTTACAAGCACCCGCGCGATCGGCTGCCGCACCTTGATCTGGGCTTTCGCCCGTGCCGCTCGGCCGAGCGAGCAGACGCGCTTGACGAGCTGCGTCTCCGCGTTCAGCGACTCGTCGATTTTCGAGCGATCCGGGGTCGGCCACAGGGCCAGGTGGACGCTCATGGGCGCGTCGGCGTCGATCGAGCGGACGAGGTTCTGGTAGATCTCTTCCGCCACGAACGGTGTGAAGGGCGCGAGCAGCTTCGAGAGCGTCACGAGCGCCGTGTAGAGCGTGTGGTAGGCGCTCTGCTTGTCCTCGTCGCTTTCGCTCACGCCGCGCCAGAAGCGCCGCCGGCTGCGCCGCACGTACCAGTTCGAAAGGTCGTCCACGAAGGTGTCGATCGCGCGCGCGGCGTTCGTAGGCTCGTAGTCGTCCAGCTCCTCGGTCACCTTCAGGATGAGCGCGTTCAGCTCGCTCAGGAGCCAGCGGTCGATCTCGGGCACGTCGCCGGTGGGCGCGCGCCGGGGATCGGGGGCGTCGATGTTGGCGTAGCTCACAAAGAAGCTGTAGGTGTTCCAGAGCGTGAGCAGGAAGCGCCGCAACCCCTCCTCCACGAGCCCGCTGCTGAAGCGTCGCGACGAGCCCGCCGGGCTGGCCGAGAACATGTACCAGCGCGTCGCGTCCGCCCCATGCTGGTCGAGCACGGTCCACGGCTCGACCGTGTTGCCCTTGGTCTTGGACATCTTGTTGCCCTTCTCGTCCTGGATGTGGCCGAGACAGATGACGTTCTTGAAGCTGATGCCCTCGGGCACGGCTTCGCTCGCCTTGAGTAGCGTCGCCTCCGCGTGGAGCGTGTAGAACCAGCCGCGCGTCTGGTCGATCGCCTCACAGATGAAGTCGGCGGGGAATGCCTTGAGGAACTGGTCCTCGTTCTCGAAGGGGTAATGCCACTG
>JBKKBS010000316.1:0-2853 GCA_046713815.1 Tepidiformaceae bacterium | reverse complement strand
GCCGTCGCGCGCGCTCACAGGCGCCGGCCCGCCCGCCTTCACGGCGTCGCGAAACGCTTCGAGTTCGGCCCGCAGGGGCTCGCGGTTTGCGACGGGATAGCGGGTCATCGCACCTTCACTAACGCTGCCGAACGAGCCTTCCTTCGCCATGGCGGCGTGATTCTCGTAGAAAGCGAGCGACTGGGCGGCGTAGTCCGCCACGAACATCCCCTTCTCGCAGAGCACGGTCAGCGTGCGCTCCTTCGTGGGAGTAAGCCAGTTGATGTCGAGCATGCCCATGGCGCCGCCGCGGAAGGTGATCATGCCCGCGAACAGGTCCTCGTTGCCGGTAGCGATGTGCCGCCGCGCCTCCGCATACACGCGCTTGATCTCGTCGTGGAGGAGGTATCGCATGATGTCGATGTCGTGGGGAGCGAGGTCGTGGATGACGCCCACGTCGCGGATGCGGTGCGGGAACGGTCCCACGCGCCGCGCCCGGACCTGGAGTACGCGCCCGCCCTGGCCCGCGTCGAGACGTGCCTTCAGCTCTCGCACGGCAGGGTTGAAGCGCTCGATATGCCCGATCGTGAGGACGATTCCGGCTTCCTCTGCCGCGCGCGCGATGCGGGCGCCCGCCTCGACGGTCGCCGCGATCGGCTTCTCGACCAGCACATGCGCGCCTGCGGCGATGCATTGCAACGCTACCTCTTCATGCAGCATCGTCGGCACGACCACGGAGACCATGTCCGGACGCGTCTCGCGCAGCATCGTGGCGACATCGGGGAAGCCGGGAATGGACGTACGCCCGACCGCCTTCGCCACCCGCTCGGCGTCCGAGTCCACGACCGCGATCAGGTCAACACCCGGCGTGTCCGACAGCACGCGCGCATGGTTCGCGCCCATCGATCCGAGGCCAACCACGGCGGCATGCAGAGGGTCGTTCATCGGGATCGAGCGTACCCCAGCAACCAACTCCGGAAAATCGCCATGTGGGGTTGTCCTATATTTCCACTGAGGTTATAATATTATCAGTTTAGTTTAGATGGAGTCTAAAATGACTGATCGTGTGGTTCGAGTGAAGGAGGAGACCTGGGTGCGACTCCAACGTTGGGCCATCCCCCTCGAGGACTCGGCTGACGATGTCATCAGCCGCGTGCTTGATGTGGCGGAGCGGGCAAAGCCGGGTGCCGAGGTCCCAAGCCCGAGTGCCTCAGTAATCCGCCTAACGAGCCGTCTGACAGGGAAGACGAATAGTAAGAGGGGCCCACTTACCGTCGATGTACTTGCCCATGCCGGGATAATTCGGCCTGGCACCGAAGTCGTGCTACTCGGCTCGGCAATGGGCGAGGCCGTCTCCGCTGGAAGTTCGCTCTGGCGCGCGAAGATCGGAGACAGTAGGAAGTTCGTTTGGGAACCCGACAGTCGTAGTTACACACCAAACGAACTCACGGACATCCTCCGAACGCACGGAGCCAACTTCAATCAGGGCGCGGTGAATGCCTTCAAGTACTGGACATTGGCGACCGACCGTAAGCGTTCGCTATGGGACATCAGAGAGGACGTGCTCTCCCATTGAGCTTCCCGCCTCGTCCGTCTCATCGTCTGCACCGCCAAAATTCGATTTAAGGAGAGCCAAAGTGAACACCTGGCGCGAAGATGTCATCATCGGATTCCGTAGTCTAGATGGAATTGGTCACTTGAGTGAGGTCTACGCCGAAGTGGCAGGAATGCGACCAAGTCCTCTTCCCAATAGCTACGAGGCAATCGTCCGGAACACAATCGAGTGCCACTCGTCTGATTCCGCCAACTTCAGTGGAGAGGATCTGTTCTACTCCGTATTCGGTGTCGGGGAGGGCGTCTGGAGACTGCGACTAATCTGAAGCCACTCGCCGCCTACCCCCGGAGGGCGGCGTTCAGGGCTTGGGCGACGTAGGCGACTTCGTCGGCGGTGAGGGAGGGGTGGACGGGGAGGCTGAGGACGCTGGCGGCGGCGGCTTCGGAGACCGGCCACCAACGCTGCTAATCGAACAGCACCGCCAGCAGACCATCACGCGTCTTGTCGACGTGCGTCGCAACTTCCGTCAGGATCGAGTTCAGCGTCCCGACGCGAAGCGGCCGGTGCTTT
The DNA here is from genome assembly GCA_046713815.1 of Tepidiformaceae bacterium. Classification (GTDB taxonomy): domain Bacteria; phylum Chloroflexota; class Dehalococcoidia; order Tepidiformales; family Tepidiformaceae; genus JBBDMZ01. The sequence goes on along the minus strand of JBKKBS010000316.1, from coordinate 749 downwards.
GGAATCGTGACGTGATGCTCGCCGTCCTGCTGTGTCGTCAGGCGCACGTGGCTCCCTGTTTGGCGCGTCGCTTCGTACCCAAGTCGGGCGAGCGCCTTCGCGAGGTCATCCCCAGTGATGTCCCGTGGCAGTCGCGTCATACAGCGATGACATCGTCATGGACGTAGTGGAGCCGGATCACGCGCGGGACGGATGCTTCGTCGAAGTGGCAGCGGACGGCGTCGCGAAGCTGTTCGCGCAGCGCCTCCAGGTCATCCGCTTCCGTGAAGATCGACTCGCCGAGGGCGCGCGCGGAGAATCCGCCCTCGGGCTCTTCCGTCACGACGAAGATGATCTCATCCATGGTGGGATTGTAGCAGGCGACCGGCCGCTAGCGGGGCTTCGCTAGCTCGCTCCTATGGCCACCTGACGTTGACACGCGCGCCTCCCGCGGCCACAGTGGGCCGCGACTACCGACCATCCGCCCCACCGGGCGGCCGTACGTCAGCCCCCCGGAGGGCGGCGTTCACGGATTGCGCGACGTAGGCGACTTCGTCGGCGGTGAGGGACGGGTGAACGGGGAGGCTGAGGACGCTGGCAGCGGCGGCTTCGGAAACTGGGAGGCCGTAGTCGCCGAACCCGAGCTCCCGCATGATCGGCTGCTGGTGGATGGGGATGGGGTAGTGGATGGCGCTGCCGACGCCCGCCTCCTGGAGCCGCTGCTGCAGCGCGTCGCGGTCGCCCGTCACGCGGATCGTGTACTGGTGGAA